>CANIAS010000019.1 GCA_947465495.1 Candidatus Pollutiaquabacter sp.
GTACTTCCATCGGGCAGTGTTACTTATAGCGATGGGTACTGGGTGCTGGATCATTACGGCCCAACGGCTTCCTATGTGAATGATTTTCATTTCATGCTTCCTTCTGCTACCGTTGATCCAATGGATGAGCTAATGCCATCAAACATCAGGCTTTACAACCGTGCAGGATTTGTTACATCCAGTTGGTTAAGTACAAATGCCGCCACAGCCGCCTCCAGTAGTGCAGCTACGGTGGATGTGAATGGCGTTTCGTACACCGGTCAATTTATGTTAGGTACGATAGGCAATTCCACGCTCAATGTGCAAGACATCAATTTGGACGCCATGGTGGAAGTGGTTCCTTCCCCTGCCTCCGATTACTGCCACATTCAATTATCCAACAATCAATTGATTCAGCAAGTAAGTTTGATTGATTTGAATGGAAGGACAGTGGTTGACATGCGTGACCTCAATAATCAGCTCGATGTTTACCTGGATGTCCACGAATTGGCGGCTGGATACTATACCTTAAAAGTTTCTTCTGCCACGTCTATGTTCATTAAAAAAATTGTGGTGAATCGTCCGTGACGTGTTGATTAAAAGCTTGTTGGACCGTGAAGCCGCTTATCGCTTCACGGTTTTTTTATGTGGTTTTTAATGCCTCATATGACCGTTGAAATTTGCATAAAAAAATAATTCCGTTTATTTGCGGCGATTGGAGAAGAAAAAATGTCGAAAAACTTAGTGATTGTTGAGTCGCCTGCCAAGGCGAAAACGATAGAAGGATACCTTGGTAAAGATTTTACCGTAAAGTCAAGCTACGGTCACGTACGCGACCTTGTTAAGCAAGGAATGGGCGTGAGAGTGGATGAAAATTTTGAACCTGTCTATGAAATAAGTCCTGATAAAGAACAAGTCATCAACGAACTTCGCCGACTTGCTAAAAAAGCGGAGGTTGTATGGTTGGCAACGGATGAGGACCGCGAAGGAGAAGCAATTTCTTGGCACTTGTGCGAAGCTCTTGGATTGGATGAGAAGACAACCAAACGGATTGTCTTTCACGAGATCACAAAGAAAGCCATTTCCAAGGCCATCGAAAATCCTCGGATCATTGACCGTAATCTAGTAGATGCTCAGCAAGCTCGAAGAATTTTAGATCGACTGGTCGGATTTGAATTGTCTCCCATCCTATGGAAAAAAGTACGTCCACAATTATCTGCTGGGCGTGTTCAATCTGTAGCGGTTCGATTAATTGTTGAACGTGAACGCGAAATAGATCAGTTCAAGGTGACATCTGCCTACCGCGTTGTTGCTCAGTTCGATGTTAACGGACGGTCCTTCAAAGCTGAACTTCCAAAGAAGTTCGCTACCTATCAGGAAGCGGAAGCTTTTTTAGCGAGCTGTATTGGTGCTGGTTTTAGTGTAAAGAACTTAGAGGTAAAGCCAGGTAAACGTTCTCCCGCTGCTCCTTTTACCACGTCTACGTTGCAACAGGAAGCGGCGCGCAAATTAGGATACAGCGTTTCGCAAACGATGGTGCTTGCGCAGAAGTTGTACGAAAGCGGTAAGATTACCTATATGCGTACTGATAGTGTGAACCTTTCCAACGATGCGTTGGAAATGGCACAACGTGTAATTACTGAAAATTACGGTGAGCAATACCATGAGCGTCGTCAATATAAGACCAAGACTGCTTCTGCTCAAGAAGCGCACGAAGCTATTCGACCTACTGATATGGCTGTTGAGTCCGTGGACGGTGAGTCACGGGAGCAGCGCCTTTACCAATTAATCTGGCGTCGCGCTGTTGCGTCTCAGATGGCAGAAGCAAAACTCGAAAAGACCGTCGTTACCATCGAGTCCGATAAGGCGAAAGAAAATTTTGTAGCTACGGGTGAAGTCATCAAGTTCGACGGTTTCTTGAAAGTATATATGGAAAGTACGGACGATGAAGAACAAGAGGATCAGGAAGGGTTGTTACCTACTATGTCCGTTGGTGATTCACTGGCCTTGCTGGAAGCAACAGCCACCGAACGATATACGCACCCACCGTCCCGATTTACCGAAGCAGCACTAGTCAAGAAGTTGGAGGAACTTGGAATCGGACGACCTTCGACGTATGCTCCCACGATCTCCACAGTGCAAAAGCGTGGCTATGTCGTTAAGGAAGAGCGCATGGGTAAGGAACGTTCGTATCATGTCATTGTATTAAAGAATGACCAACTCCATCCAGAAGTCAAAACGGAAATAACAGGTGCTGATAAGAATAAATTGTTTCCAACCGATATCGGCATGTTGGTTACGGATTTTCTAGTACAATATTTTAAAGACATCCTCGATTTTAATTTCACTGCATTCGTCGAAAAGGAATTTGATGATATCGCAAATGGAGAATTGAAGTGGCAGAAGATGCTCAATGAATTCTATCATCCGTTTCATAAAAATGTAAAGTCCACAGAAAAAGACTCTGAGCGAGTCACCGGAGAGCGCATTTTAGGTAAGGATCCTGTAAGTGGACACACCTTGTTGGTACGTGTCGGACGATTTGGTCCGATGGCACAGATCGGTGCACAAGACGAGACCGAAAAGCCACGTTATTCCAAGTTGCGTAACGACCAGCGCTTAGACACCATTACCTATGAGGAAGCGCTCGATCTTTTTAAATTGCCGCGCACTGTCGGACAGTTTGAAGAACACGATGTTGTTATTTCTGTAGGTCGATTTGGACCATATATTCGATTGAACGACTCCTTTGTTAGCTTGAAAAAAGAAGACGATCCCTATACGGTTACGTATGATCGTGCTATTGAACTCATTCTCGAAAAACGCAAACAGTTGGCGGAGCGTATCATTAAATCATTCGATGAAGACGCGGAGGTGCAAGTGTTGAACGGTCGTTGGGGTCCATATATAGCCTATAAAGGTCGAAACCTACGCATTGCTAAAGATCGGGATCCCAAAAGTTATACGTTTGAAGAGATTGTGGATCTCGCTGCGAATACTCCGGAAACACCTGCTCGTGGTCGATTCGGACGTTTTGGAAAAAAAGCCGCAGCTCCTGCGCCATTTAAAAAAGCAGCGGCTAAAAAGCCTGCTGCCAAGAAAGTGACTGAAGCGAAAGAGCCGGCTGCTAAAAAGACCCCTGCTAAAAAAGCGGCAGTTAAGAAAGCACCTGCGAAAAAAGCCGCCGTTAAGAAGGCTTCCAAAAAGGCGGACAAGTAATCTTGATAAGATTGAGTGTGAATAGGTCAATGTAACGTTCTGTCCACGCGTACTTGTTGATTAAACCCGCATCCTTGTCAGGATACGCTTGCTCGTTCGTCTAATTTTGTCGTCCTAAGCTGCAACTCCTGTTATGGAAATCTCCGAATACCTCATCCCGTTAGATCCGAAACGTTTTGATCGTTTCGCTGAGCAAAAGAATTTGATGGGACATGTGGTCAGGAAGTTTATCGAAGGCGAAAGCTTCCCTGAGTTGACGGGTTGTCATGTGGCGTTTATAGGAGTAGGAGAGTCGCGCGGTTCGGTCAATAATGTTGGATGTTCAGAAGCCCCTGATCCTATTCGCGAGCGTTTTTATGAATTGAAGCAAGCCGGATATTCCTATAACATTGCCGACCTTGGAAATCTACGCATCGGGGAAACATTAGAAGATACCTACGCTGCCGTTACCACGATTTTGGTGGAATTGCTGCGCGAAGGTATTGTACCAGTAATCTTCGGAGGTAGTCAAGATCTCACCTTGGCCCAGTACATCGCCTATCAAAAACTCGAAGAGACGGTGAATATCGTCGGAGTGGATGCCCATTTTAATTTGGGAAAAATGGATGATGCCAACTCTTCCGATTGTTATGTCGGAAAGATTGTACTTCATGAGCCTAATTTCTTATTCAATTATTCCAACATTGGTTATCAGACTTATTTTGTGGGTACTGATCAGGTGGAGTTGATGGAGAAATTATATTTCGATGCCTACCGACTTGGAAATGTTAGAAAGGACATGGAGGAAGTTGAGCCCATTGTACGCAACGCCGATATGTTATCCTTCGATGTTACTGCTATCCGTCAAAGTGATGCACCAGGTAATGGTAATGCATCGCCGAACGGATTCTACGGTGAGGAAGCTTGTCAAATTGTGCGATACGCGGGAATGAGCGACAAATTGACCTCGTTCGGATTATACGAGGTGAACCCATCGTTGGATATTCGTTCACAAACTTCTCATCTCGCCGCTCAGATGATGTGGTACTTTCTGGAGGGTTATTACAACCGTAAGCGAGACGTGCCATTGAATAATAAGAATGGTTTCCTGAAGTATCGGGTAAGTATGCGCCAAGCCGAACAAGAGATTGTTTTTTATAAGAGTGAAAAAAGCCAACGGTGGTGGATGGAAGTCCCGGTGCCCAATGGTAAGACGCGCTATCAGCGCCATCACCTTGTCCCTTGTTCGTACAAAGATTATGAGACCGCCTGCAGAGATGAAATGCCCGAACGTTGGTGGCAGGCTTACCAGAAGCTGTCTTAACCGGACGATGGCGTGAATATTATCAGGTTGCACTTTTTTACAGAAACTTTTTAGTTTTCCATTCGTGTAACACTCTTCGTGCGTGAATGCTATTGGTGGATGGGTGAGCGGCTGTATTTACTCAACAAAAGTTTGTTTTGAGTTGAATAAATTCATTACTTTACCACTTCCTATTGTTTGGAAACGTCGAAATTATCTTAAAAAAGCACTTTTAGACACGTGAATCGTATTTCACTGGCCATTCTTATCATGTTGTTCGTAGCAGCCGTTCCTATGGCTGTTTTCGGGCAGCAGGATCCGCAATTTAGCCAGTACATGTTCGGTCGTTTACCTGTTAATGCAGGTTATGCGGGATCCAGCGATGCTATTTGTGCTAGCTTATTGTACCGCAATCAATGGACTGGTTTTGGTGGAGAGCCAAAATCAACCATGTTTTCGTTTGACATGCCGGTGGATGCATTGCACGGTGGTGTTGGACTGTCGGTGTATGCTGCTGATCGATTGGGAGCTGAGAATAACATGAATGTCCACGGCGCTTACGCCTATCGTACTACTCTCGGTTCTGGTTCGTTGGGAATCGGTCTCAATGCTGGATATCAGCAGAAATCCATGAATGGTGCTGATTTTATTTACAACGATCAGGGTGACAATAATATTCCGCTTGGATCAGTCAGTGATGGTGTCTTTGACCTTGGTTTTGGGCTTTACTACAACACCGACAAATTGTATGTTGGAGTGTCATCCACACATTTGTTGGAAGGTGAAATAAACTATGATAACATTCGGACGAGTTTAGCACGACATTATTGGTTGATGGCTGGCTACAGCGCCGAGCTTTCTCCATCAATGACTTTGAAACCCGCCATGTTAATCAAAAGTGATGGTGTATCCACTCAAGTGGATTTAAATGCCAATCTATTGATAAACAGCAAGTTTTGGGTTGGAGCGGGCTATCGATTACAAGATGCCGTGGTGTTAATGGCCGGTTTGGAAATTATCCCGAACTTGAAATTGGGATATTCGTATGACTTCACCACCTCAGCTATACGTACCTACTCGTCAGGAACGCATGAAATAATGCTTGGGTACTGCTTTAAACCAGTAAAAGTAGTGAAGCGCACCTATCACAGGAATGTAAGAATGCTCTAAAATTAGTACCATTAGCTAGTTGTATACCATTACATTTGGTCAAATATCATTAAAAAAAGAAGAATTCATTTCGTAATCAGGATAAATTCAATAATATTCGACGTTGAACGTTGAATTCACAATCTAGATCGCCTAAAAAATGAAGCTGATGAGTTTCGGGAAAAAGAATGTACTGTTTCTGTATTCCCTTGGGATGTTGGCATTAGCCGGCTGCGGCAGTAGCAACAGCGGTGAATTGACCGGTGTACTTCACCGTGAAAAATGGTTCCAGCCAGACCCTTACGGCATGGTATATATTCCAGCCGGTTCCTTTAACATGGGACCAAGTGACCAGGATGTTCCATACGCTGTTACTGCGCAAAGTAAATCGGTGACCATTCCGTCATTTTACATGGACCATACGGAGATCACTAATAATGAATATCGACAGTTCGTCTATTGGGTACAAGATTCATTGGCGCACCGTTTGATTGGTGGCGAACACCTCCTCGAAGAAGGTGAGTACGGCGAAAGAATCAATTGGCAAGCTAAAATAAAGTGGGACGATGAGCAGAACCAGGAAGTGCTTGCGGAATTATTCCTTCCAGAAACTGAGCGTTTTTATCGTCGCAAAGAGATTGATACCCGTAAACTTAATTTTGAATATTATTGGATTGATTTGAAATCTGCCGCTCAGCGTGAAAGCCGTGAGCAAGGCAAAGTGGATCGTTCCGTTTTCATTAAAAAGGACGTCATTAATGTCTATCCAGATACCCTGGCTTGGATCCATGACTACACTTATTCCTACCACGAGCCGTTAACTCAAATGTATTTCTGGCATCCGGCCTACGACGATTATCCTGTAGTAGGTGTTACTTGGAAACAAGCACGTGCTTTCTGCATCTGGCGTACGCAATTAATGAATAGTCACCTTGCTGATGAAGGCGGTGCCTATGTTCAAGATTTTCGTCTCCCAACAGAAGCTGAATGGGAATATGCAGCTCGTGGAGGTCTAGATCATTCGCCATTCCCATGGGGAGGTCCGTATATCCGTAACAGTCGTGGATGTTTCTTGGGCAACTTCAAGCCAATGCGAGGAAGCTACCAGGACGATGGTGGATTCTATACGGTTAAAGCTACTTCTTACTGGCCAAATGATTATGGTCTGTATTGCATGGCTGGAAACGTTTCTGAGTGGACGAGTAACGCCTTTGACGAGTCTTCATACAGTTTTACACACGATATCAGCACCGATTACGAATACGAGGCAAAAGAATCTGATCCTCCTGCTATGAAGCGTAAAGTCATTCGTGGTGGTTCCTGGAAAGACGTGCAGTACTACTTGCAGAACGGCACGCGTACATATGAATATCAGGACACTGCAAAGTGCTACATCGGTTTCCGTTGCGTTCAGAGTTTCCTCGGACGTGACAAAGCCGACTATTAATCCTGTTCATCAATTCGTTAATTACTGTATTGAATCGATCCGAATTGATGTTCGGGATTAACTATTTTTAGCAATCAAAAAAAACTAACCAATAACCAAGTCTAACCAACAAACCAATCTCTTAACCATGGGAATTGCAGAATTAACACAGAGTAAGAAGTTCAAAAACTTTATGGCCAAGCTCTACGGATTTGGAGCTGCTATCGTTATCATCGGTGCACTCTTTAAAATCCAGCACTGGCCGGCATCCGGATTCTTCCTGGTCCTCGGACTCGGAACAGAGGCATTGATCTTCTTTTTCTCCGCTTTTGAACCACCACACGAAGATGTTGATTGGTCATTGGTGTATCCTGAACTCGCCGGTATGGGTGATGAGGATAGCCACGCTAAAAAAGAACGTCCTAAGAAGAACGATCCTGTAGCTCAGAAACTCGATGCTTTGATGGCAGATGCTAAAATCGGCCCTGAATTGATCGAAAGCCTCGGTAAAGGGCTTACAAGCCTTGGTACAAACGCTGGAAAATTAGGCGATATGAGCAACGCAGCTGTTGCCACCGACGATTATGTGAAAAACATGTCAAAAGCATCTCAGTCTGTTAGTGCGATGTCTGATTCCTATAATAAAGCTGCTGTTGCCGCTCAAGGCATGAATGAAATCATGTCAAATTTGAGTGCATCCGTAGATGATACTGTCCGTTATCGGAATGAAGTAGCTACTCTTGCAAAAAACCTATCTCAACTCAATGCGGTATATGGCAATATGCTGACCGCTATGACCATCAAAGGATAATGGTGTGTAATCAACCTAACGTCTAACCTAAACACACTACTATTAAATGGCATCAGGAAAAGCGAGTCCACGGCAGAAGATGATCAACATGATGTATCTCGTGTTGACAGCTCTGCTCGCATTGAACGTTACCAAGGAAGTAATCAACGCATTCGTTACAATCAACGAAAGTGTTACGCTGTCCAAGGAGAATCTTGACAAGAAAAATCAGAATACCTACACCGCTTTCGCTCAGGCGATGTCTGTCGATGCTGCTAAATATGCAGACGTCAACACCCGCGCTGAAAATGTAAAGAAAGGAGCTGGTGATCTGGTTAAATTTATCGAGGATCTAAAAACTGAATTGATTTCGAAAACAGATGGATTGAAGCCGAATGCTCCGATTCCCCCGCTTCGTGAAATGGAAAAGAAAGACGATTACGATACCCCAACTAACATCATGTGCGGCGACGACCAGAATGGTAAGGGTAAGAAAGCGTCTGAATTGAAAGCCAAGATGGAATCCTACAAGAAGGTAGTCGTTGCGAATTGTCCGAAAGGAACAGAAGCCGATTATCAAAAACGTATGGACCAAATTCTAAATACCAACGACCCGGCAAAACCGGAAGATGGTAAACGTTCTTGGGAAATGGTTAACTTCTACCACAACCCTGTGGTTGCTACCATTGCACTCTTGACAAAGATTCAGTCTGACGTTCGTAATGCCGAGTCCCAAGTCATTGATGAACTACTTACCTCAGTGGATAAGAATATCATCAAGCTGGATAAACTGACAGCTAAAGTAATCGCTAACAGTACGGTGGTAACGATTGGTTCTGAATATCAAGCTGACGTTTTTCTGTCCGCCACCTCCTCTACCATGGCGCCTGAGGTATTCATTGGTGCTACGACGGATTCAATTGGCAGTACATCTTGCAAAGGATGTGATGGAAAGGCACCACTTTCTGTTGAAGGTGGTTACGCAAAGTACAGCGATCGTCCAGGCTCTGAAGGAGAGAAAAAATGGGCCGGTGTTATTCGCGTGAAGAAACCAGACGGTTCATACGAGCACTACCCTTTCAATGCATCTTATGTAGCTCAAAAACCTAGTTCAGTGGTGTCTGCCGACAAGATGAACGTATTGTACATTGGTGTAGAAAACCCCATGTCTATTTCCGTTCCCGGTGTCTCTAATGACAAGGTGAAAGTAACCATCGAAGGTGGTGGCGGTGCTTTGAAGCCTAATGCAGCAGCGGGTGGTGGACACTTCAATGCTAGTGTAACAACGGTCGGAAAAGCAAACATCAAGGTCTCTGCTGAAATTGATGGCAAAGTACTTCCAATGGGCACCTTTGAATACCGTGTGAAGCGTGTTCCAGATCCCATTGCTACGTTGGCTAACCAAAAGGGTGGTACAATAAACAAGAGCGTTCTGATGGCTGGTACGTTGATCCCAATCCTGGAGAACTTCGATTTCGAATTGTACTTCAAGATTGTTGGATTCAAGCTGACCATTACTGGAAAAGGACGTGATCTTCTTGAATTTGAAGGAACTGGTAACCAGCTCACTCCTCAGATGCGCGATGCATTGTCGAAAGTGCGTGCTGGCGACAAAATCTTCTTCGAATATATCAAAGCCAAGATGGCTGCAGGATCGGATCAAACGACTCGTAACCTGCCTGCATTGGCCTTCACGATACAGTAATCCATTGCGCTAAAAAGCTATTGTCATGAAACTTCGTATCTGTCTGCTCCTTACCCTGATCTCCTTTACAGGAACTATGTTCGCTCAGAACGTCCTCGATGGTGTTTATGTAAAAGAGCATACAACAACCCGCACACCGCTTGCATATCCGTATTTGCGTGAAGCGGATGTTATGTGGTCTAAACGTATCTGGCGTTACATCGATCTCAATGAGAAATTGAATCTGCCACTAAAGTACCCACTCTCCAAGCAGACGCTGGACCGAAAAAGCCTGATCGATGTGCTGATAGATGCGATTTCGGAGGGCTCACTCACTGCGTATGGTACAGCCGACGACGAATTCGTTCTGCCAGTCACTATGAAGGAAGTTGAGTCTAAAGGAGGAGCCAGAACGGATACGATGAAGATGATGCGTCCAGATCCCCCATACGATGAATATGATACCGTCATCGCCCGTGAATTTTCTCGCGATAAAGTGATTGGATACCGTATCAAGGAGGATTGGTTCTTTGATAAGCAGCGTTCAGTAATGGAAGTTCGTATCATTGGAATTGCTCCCATGATTCTCGCTGTCGACGAGCAAGGAAATGTCCGCGAAGGCAATCTGAAACTACCGCTTTTCTGGATTTATTATCCGGAAGCTCGTCAGTTGTTGGCCAATGCTGAAGTGTACAACCGTTACAACGATTCGGAGCGACGTTCCTTTGATGACATCTTTCAAAAGCGCATCTTCACCAGTTATATCTTTAAGGAGTCTAACGTCTATGATCGACGAATTGAAGATTATAAGACTGGGTTGAACGCCCTTCTTGAAGCTGAAAAAATAAAGGATGAAATTACCAATTTGGAGCATGATATGTGGGAATACTAACCCGCGTGCCCCCGTCAATGAAAAACCCCGGTTAATCCGGGGTTTTTCATTTAGTATCAACCTTACTTTTACAAGTAAGGGCACTTGTTTAGAATGTCAGGATTAGATTTTTGACCTGTTCCATCAGCCACATTGGCGTGGACGTGGCGCCGCAAATGCCAACATGATCCCCAGTAGTGAACCACTCCTTCTGTACCTCTTCCGTTGAGGAAACGAAGTGGGTGTTCGGATTGGTCTTTTTACAGACATCAAACAATACTTTTCCGTTTGATGATTTGATGCCCGATACAAATACAATGCAATCGTGAGCCGCTGCAAAGGCTGGAAGTTGTTGGTCGCGGTTAGATACCTGCCTGCACGTGGTGTCATTTAATTCCACATCAAGCCCCTCAGCCACCAGTTGGTGGTAGATACTATAGAATTTCTCCGTGCTTTTAGTGGTTTGGCTGTATAGTGAAATGCTCTTGGGCATATTCGTGATGTCAAGCTCCGCGATGTCCTGAAATACGACGGCATCACCGCCAACCTGACCGATGAGTCCTTCCACCTCGGCGTGTCCTCGTTTGCCGTAGATGTATACGTGTTTTTTTTCATCAGCAGTCTGCTTCACCCGATTCTGTAGTTTCAAAACGACCGGACAGGAAGCATCAATCAGAGTGAGATTGTTTTCGATGGCCATTTGATACGTAGATGGCGGTTCGCCATGAGCACGTATCAATACTTTTTCGTTTTGAAGATTGGAAAGGTCTTCATGACGGATGATCTCCAGTCCTTTACTTTTCAATCGCTTGATTTCCTCGTCGTTGTGAACGATATCGCCTAGGCAAAATAATCGCCCATCCTCCAGGAGAATTTCTTCTGCCAGTTGAATTGCATAAACGACCCCGAAACAAAATCCGGAGTGCGGATCAATGGTGACGCTAAGCTGTAAGTCGGGTTTCATGAAGCGTTGATTTATGGCGAAATTTTTCAAAAAGTATTGTGTTCATCAATAGCATCAGTAAGGTATATTGAGTGTCTTCAACGGGTATGGTGAAAATACGTATTCCTAGGTTTTCCTGATCATTGTAAGTTACCACCGGTAGCCAGGTTAATAATCCGTTAACGATAAGGAAAGGCAACAAGCTGACAAAATAGGCACGGTAAAATTTCCCCATCCACGCGTACTTTTTGAAATAAGCAATTAACAACAGTGATGCGGTGAGCGACAATTTTATGCCGGTGTACAATCGGTCTGCATGGCTGACTGCAATTATTATCAATACAACAATTAAAACCTTTGTAATGTTCTTAGAAAAGCGTTGGAGCGGGTCCGAATCCATTAATAAATTCAAGGAACAGTAAATGAACATGCAGGAATAAGGAATGAAAAAAAAGAACATCCATTCTTCCAACGGCAAGCCCCATATCCAAATGCCGACAATGTATTTTGGGTTAAATCCCCATACTCCCCAAACCGTTAGATAGTGGTCCCATATAATGAAAAAAGCCGCAGTGATTGCCATAGCTGGAAACAAGGCGCGCCAGTTGGTGTAAAACCGTAATCTGCTTTCGAAGGAGCACAACAAGGGTATCAGAATCGAACCGAGGTTGATGAAAAGATAGGTGTATTTTTCCATGACGAACTTATGTCGTTTCAGTTGATGATCTTTTCCAAGGAGACACGTTGTTCTGGTGTGCAGAGTTTTTTATCAATCAAAAAACGCGCAACATCTCGATTGAGCTGGATATCTGTAGATCTCGGAAGGAGTTCAAAAATCTTCTTTTTGTCTGTATCGATATCGTTGCTCATGTTCAGAATGGAAGGTAGATTGATCTCCACAGCGATACGTAAATAGCGAATTTCGAGGTTCGCAGGGTCCATGTCAATCGCTTTTTTAAAGCCTTTCATGGCAGTGCTACAGCGAGAATACTTCGTTGTGGGGAGAAATGCGAATTTGGCCATGAGTGCTTCCGTGGCGGCCAGGTATCCTTCAATCAGTGCGTCTCGTTCCGGGGATTTTTTTAAATAAACTATAAGTTGTTCGGCAGTTTCCTCGTTGTCAGTCGCTTTTTTGAACTCGCTGCGAACGTAAGACAAGGATATGCCAAAGGCATTTGCTTGAATGCAAAGTGCGATAACGATGTATGCAAGTTGTTGTTTCATGGTCAGTTCAGCCGCAATCGGTACTGTAACCATGTGCGAGTTAATAGGTATATCTTTTGGTAATCGGGAATTCGTGTACGATCCAATTGGATGTGTTGAGCAGGCAGTAGTTTTATTTTTTTGAAAAGTGTTAGGTAGTATTGATAAGCTACTGCTACTCCTATACGCGCTCCCTCTGGAAGTTGTTGAATGCCCTCCTTGGCGTCCAGAAAATCTTGTTCAATATCATTTTCAATCACAGCCTTTGCCGTATCATCGAATTTTTCGAAGTCTACTCCCGGAAAGTAGACGCGTCCTCTTTCGATATAATCACTCCTCAGGTCACGTAGGAAATTGACTTTTTGAAATGCAGCGCCTAATTTTCTGGCGGGTGCTACCAGTGGGTTAAAAATCGCTGAGTCGCCTTCGCAAAAAACACGAAGACACATCAGTCCTACCACTTCGGCGGATCCATAGATGTATTCTTCGTATTCCTTTTTTGTATAAACAATCGGAGAGAGATCCATCTTCATACTGTGCAGAAAAGCGTCGATGTATGAACGATCGATGCCATAGCGGTGCACCACGTCCTGAAATGCATGCAGAACTGGGTTCGTGCTGAGTTTTTCTGTTAAAGCTCGGTCTGTTTCTTCAATGAAACGATTCAACAAAGATTGTTTATCATGGTCGTGAAAGGTATCTACTATTTCGTCTGCAAGACGAACGAATCCATAGATGGCATAAATGGAAGCATGGTGTTTACGACCAAGCATGTGTATGCCCAGCGAGAACGACGTGCTGTAATCGCGCGTGATAATCTTACTAAGCTTATACGAGGTCTGCGTGTACAAGTCCATGTTCCTTGATGATGCGCTCTGTTGCCAGGCGAGAGCTGATGACGACCATTGGTAATCCGGTTCCGGGTGTTGTGCTAGCGCCTACGTAGTAGAGGTTATCGAACTTTTCGTCCTTGTTGGAAGGACGGAAGCCGCCTACTTGATTGAGTCCATGTGCCAGGCCAAGGCCACTGCCACGATACAGATTAAATTTGTCTTGCCATTCAATCGGTGTCATGATGGTCCGGGTAACAGTATTTCCTTTGAAGTCAAAGCCGGTACGGTTACTCAAGTCGTCGAGGATAGTATCTGCAAGTTTTTCTGAATCGCTCCAATCAGGCTTGAATCGAAGGTCTGGCATCGGACATAAAATAAAAATATTCTCATGTCCTTCCGGTGCGCAAGCTGGATTGGATTTGCTACTAACGTTGACGTAGTAGTATGGTTTTTCTGGAGCTACCGATGTTTTAAAAATGGTATCTGCGTAATGCTTGAAATTACTTCCAAGGAAATAGTTGTGATGAATCAATTGATCTGTTTTTCCTTTAACGCCCAGATAAATGGTGAATGGGGAAAGGGTCCATTCCATAGCATCGAGTCGCTTTTCTGAAAAACGGGGACGTTCAAGTACTTGGCCTCGGAAGGCGGCAGCATCACTGTTAGAGACGTATAAGTCGGCGGACCACTTTTTGCCCGTAGTGTCGATGAAGCCGCTAATTTTTCCATTTTCTAGTTCAATAGAGCGGATCTCGGTGTTGTAATGAATTTTTACACCTCGTTCATTTAACAACCCGACGATTGATTCCACGATTTTGTACATGCCGCCTTTGACGTTCCAATAGCCGTCGTGTTCGAGTTCGGTGTAGTTGAGCAAACTGTAAACTGCGGGCGTCTGAAAGGGTGTAGAGCCCAGGAAGAAGGCCACGAGTGAAAAAATAACCTTAGCTTCTTCGCTAACGAAAATACCATCCAATTCTTTCCACATGGAGCGGAACATCATGGGCGCGTGTTTCAACGGCACCCGAGTGAGCTGCATCAAGTAGTCAAGTTTTGACTCGAAATTTCGGCGGATGACGATGTCTTCGGTATCGTGAAATAGTTTTTTAGCGGTTCCAATATAGCCGCGAATCTTTTTTTCAAAATCGATTTCAAGTCCTTCGAATTCCTTGGCTAGCTTGTCTAGGTCTTTATAAATGAAGAAGGGTTTTTCACGGTGCGGGAAGTAGACGGAATAGACGGGATTCAATTCTTCCAATTCCAGTGGATTCTCGATGCCGCAATCTTTAAAGAGTTCGGTGAATTCATAACTCATGCTGAAAAAAGAAGGACCCATGTCGAACGTGAAGCCGTCTTTTTTTAGCAGGTTAAGTCTTCCTCCCGCACGCTCGTCTTTTTCTACCATTTCTACCTGATAACCGCGTGTTGCCAGTCGCAGTGCGGTGGCCAAAGCACCGAGACCGGTACCAATAATCAGGACTTTCTTTCCCATGGTAATTGAAGTTTAGCAGAAAACAATTGCAGCGTGTAAATGTTTATCGACCGCTGTTATGCAGATGTTCTTTCTTGAAAAGTAGCAGTCCGAATTCCTCTCCGTCTTCTTTACCCATTTTTTTATGATGGACTTTGTGTGCTTTACGCATAGCACGGAAATACGATGAGTCCAGCTTATCCAGCCATTTTCCACGGCGATGGATGAAAATGTCGTGGAGAATGAAATAGGTGAATCCGTAGGCTGTTACTCCGATGCCCATCCAGAAACGATAGTCAAGTTTCTCCCAACCGAAATACATCAGCACCATGGCAATGGAGGCATAGAACAGGAAAAAGAAGTCGTTTTTTTCAAAGATGCCATGACGAGGTTTGTGGTGGCTTTCATGGAGTGACCACAAAAAGCCATGCATGACGTATTTGTGAGTCAACCAGGCTACTCCTTCCATGGCTAGGTAGGTGAGTAGGAAGGCAAGGATGTTAATAATGGTCATGATGTAAAGGTATCAATTCCCGTTGAGAAGATTTAACAATCCATTTGTCAAATGGTTATCGCTAAGAATCAATGAAATCAGCTGGTTCCCCAATAAATTCCGGCTAAAATCAAGCACGTTCCAATCCATTGTTTTTTGGAAAGACGTTCTTTCAACCACATGGATGCCGCCAGGAGAGTGGTAAGTGGTTGTGCCAAAACCATCAATGCGTATTGGCTGATTGGTAGTTGTTTCAGTCCTAGGTTGTTAAAAAAAACGCCAACGACAGTGCAACCACTGATAAGTAGAATCAATCCTTCAGGCTTGAATCGGTATATAGGTTTTTGAAGGGTGTCGGGCATTTTTTTTTGAATAAAAATGATACTAGTCGTTACCGATAGGACTATACATTCTTGTAGTAATGAAAAATTTAAGGTTCCCAGGGAAGGAATGGTCGTTTTAAAGCCAAGATTGGCAATAGCCCAAAGTGCAGCAGCCCCTAAGGCAAGACGAATTCCTTTCATGGATGGTTTTTTCCATTGGTTAATATTTTCCAATAACATAACGCCTATGGCAGTCATTAAAAAGCCTACTGCTAAGTGTACGGTGATGGCTTCCTGATTGAACCACCACCCTAACCATGCACTCATCAAGCTGGAGGTACAAATGAGGATGCCTGCCATGGAAGTGGGGATTAATTTCGTTGAGGATACAAAGAGGTACAATCCAATCAACGAAAGAAGGATGGATGTAATGGCTGTTGGTGTATTCGGATTAACAAGTATTGACGGTATATCAAATGTTTCTGGCAGTATATACATGTTAATAACACGAGTGACTATTCCAAGTGTCAAAAACAGGAGGACGGTGTAGATGCTCCGTTGGAAGAGTAGTTCGGTGGAGGATCGGAATGAAAGTAACGGTTTCCAGCATACATTACTGAGGCCAAAGGCGATCATGCTGAAAAGGACGAACAAATAGGGCAACATAGAGATTTAGATACCTGTAAAAATACTTAAAACCTTATTCAGGCACAATTTCCGTTCATTGTAATAAAAGAATGAGATAGTATATTTACCACTATGAAAAGCCACTGGTATATTTTATTTTTTATTCCGTTTATTTCGTCAGCACAAAATTGGTCGGAAAATATCGCACCGTTGTTTTATCAGAAGTGCACACAGTGCCACCATACTGGAGGCATTGCTCCCACGTCGTATCTCGATTATCAAGATGCTGTTGCCGATGCCGCTAGCATTCGGGTCAAGGTTCAGCAGGGTAAGATGCCTCCTTGGCCGCCAGATACAACCTACAGTCGTTTTGCTCACGAACGCACGTTGACCCAACAGCAGGTTGATGACATCGTTGCCTGGGTGCAAAATGGTACACCTGAAGGCGATACGCTGCTGGCGCCAATTCCTCCCAGTTATCAAGGTGTTGCGGAGATTCAAAATCCAGATCTTGTACTTCAGATTCCTCCGTTTGCAGTCAATTCTACTGGCGGTGATGTATATCGTTGCTTTGCTTTACCTACCGGATTATCGGCTCAGCGTTTTATTTCGCAGCTGGAAGCTTTGCCAGGCGACCTATCCGTCGTACACCATGTATTGGTATTTTCAGATACATCAGCGTTGCCGTTGCAATTAGATGCACAGGATCCTGCGCCCGGATATTCGAACTTCGGAGGTACAGGTTCAAATTCATCGCAACTGATTGGTGTTTGGGCACCGGGTGGTGGCGCTTACACCTTACCGAATGCCATGGGTATCAAATTGCCTGCAGGAGCAACCGTTGTTTTGCAAGTTCATTATCCAGGAGGGATAACCAATGTGACAGATACGACCCAAGTGCGTTTCAAGTTTAGTACTACTCCTTTCACGCGTGAGGTTTTTATTAGTTCTCCTTTAAATCATTTTCAACTTGACAATGGTCCTTTGGCTATTGCGCCCAATGCTACACCTACGTTTTATGCGCATTATACACTTCCCTTAAATGTTACAGCATTGGGTGTTGCGCCCCACATGCATTTACTGGGTAAGACCATTACCAGTTATGCGGTCACGCCAACGTATGATACGATTCCGATCATACACCTACCCAACTGGGATTTTCATTGGCAAGGATTATACTCTTTTCCCAGGCTTTTGAAGTTCCCTACTGGAACTACATTGTATGCTGCTGCGTCGTATGACAACACGTTGAATAATCCCAACAATCCCAATGATCCGCCACGTTGGACCTACTTAGGTGAGCGTACCACGGATGAGATGATGCTGGTGTATTTCGTATATACTTACTACTTACAGGGCGATGAGAATATCGTACAAGACAGTTCCTTCTTTGCGGGTTTCGAATCATTGAATCATGAAGTTGTTCGTACCGTACAGTTGTATGATGTTTTCCCCAACCCTGTGCAAGAGCGATTTACTGTGAATTTTTTTATTCCTGAGAAAAGCGATGTTTCGATGTCAATTATTGACATGGAAGGGCGAAAAGTCTTGGATTTATTGGATGATACATTTTTCAATGCAGGTTTCCATGCTGTTGAAGCTGACATGGGGGAGCAGCCTAAAGGCCTTTATTTCGTTGTTTTATCCGTTGATGGGATTGTCCGACAGAAGAAGATAATTCACGCTTAGTGGTCAGATCATTCATTTGATGTATTCTTAGGTAAATCGTGTCAGTGGATGTCAATCAAGTGTTGGGACAAGTACTAATGCATGCTTATCCGATTACTTTTGTGCAGCTCCAATTGTCTGATTCGCAGCAGGCATTTTGATTTTTAAGTACGAAAGACCTGTCAGCTCCAGACAGGTCTTTTTTTATATATGCTCTCAATTGTGTCAAATAGATTTACAATTGTCAATAATTGACAAACACATTAAATACCTGAAAATTCATTAAATAATTGAAAATCAAATATATGATAGTATTTTTCACTCATATTGCGATTGTTTCAACGCTACATAATTGTCAATAATTGAATATTAATGTCATAATATGACAATCGTGTTTGTTGAAATTAGTGTATCTGCCATGACGATGGTATTTTCGTTTTGCATTCCATTAAATTTTTTAGTGAGTACATGCTATGCAAGTAGAAAGGGTATTAGCTATCATTAACCATCTGAGCCTCGGTCCGGAAACGGTCGTGTCCCTGCATCAGAAATTAAAAGCGGTTGGTTATAAGGTAAGTGCCCGGACTATCTATAGGGATTTGATGAAGTTGGAGGATACCTTCAAGATGGGGAAAATCAAGTTGCGAAGGTATACCGGCGAATTCAACAAAGCTACCTGGATCATCGTGTCTGCTGAAGGTAAATCGCATTTGCGTGACGACTTGTATCTACAGACATTTCTGACGGAGAATTTGAAACCGGAATGGTTGAAAGTACTTACGGGTAATTCAATAGAAGATGTTTTCTCCAATGGGAATTCCATTAGTGAATCGGATGCTATAGTTATCCAGAAAAACATTTCACAATTTTCAATCATGAATTCCAATTGGGGAGAATTCATTTATAACCACGAGCATTATAATAGGTTGAAGGATATCATTTGGGCAATTTCCAACCAACGCATCATTCATATCGCTTTTTATGATCACACGGGTATGGTTGAGCATAAATTTCGTCCATTAAAAGTGGTGTATCATCGTGGTACATTGCATTTGTTAGGTTGGATGATAAAAGGAGATCAGATTACCATTGAGGTTCAGGAGCTCGATGCGGTGCGCACTACGCGCATTACCAATGAGCGGTACCAACGTACTAACGAGGAGTCTTTGGTGCGTGCTGCATTGGTCGAGCGGTTTGGCATTCATGATTCCGTCGAGCGGGAGCGTCATACCATTCGGCTCACGATGGGAGAGGGTCCGGCGATTTTTCTACGAAACCGCCAGTGGCATCCCAGTCAGTCATTCAGAAAAGAAGGAGATTTTTGGATCATGGAATTTGAATGCGCGATCAACATTGAGTTAATCGGATGGATTTTCAGTTGGCTCGAGCACGTAAAAGTGTTAGCTCCTGAAGTATTAGTACAAACTATTGCTGAGCGCGCGAGTTTTATGAATAAGATGTATCATGAAGGACATCTTCCCGTCGCTCCGATTAATACGGATGCCCCATTTGTAATTGGCCGGTAAGAAACGCTACTACTTCGAACTGTTCATCCTTGGCCAAGTAGGGAGGATTGAACGTGTTGATTTTCTGAATGATACCATTGTTTTTATGGGTAGAATTGCTATTTTTGCAGCATTGTAAATTTTTTGTTTCATCGTAGATTTTAATCATCATGGTAGTTTCGTATCGCGCGTTAGCGTTGGCAGTCATTTTTCAGGTTTATTTCGTTACCATATCCACGGCTCAGGATTCATATTGCAATGTCACGTCTAAGTCGGTAGAAGAGGTGTTGTATTCGCGGGTTGATAATCCAAGTGAATATGCTACGGACGTTACCACGGGAGTTTCTTTCTTGCTAGCCAGTGAATGTGATTCCGCCCTGTCGTATTTCAGGTCTGCTTATCTCATCAGCCCTGCGCCAGCCTTACTCCAAGCCATGAATGAGTTATCTGGCACCTCCGCAGTGCCTCCTGCCGCACTGATCGTGCAGGAGCCAGCTTCCAAGGAGGTTGCTGCAGCTAAAGTAACCATTGCCAAGGAGGAGCCCCCTGCTCCCATTAATCCTGTCGAAGCGCCAGTATTGGCAGAAAGTTCGACTCTTGTTGCATCTGCTGCGGTCAAGTCCTTTTCACCGGAAGATTTGGATGCATTTCAATCCAAAGGTTTGATGAAGGTGAAACGATTGACGGAGTACTTTAACATCATCGTTCAAAAAACTACACCACAGAATACAGCTCAGAATACCATTCAAAGTGCCTTGGGTCTGTTTGATAGTGAAGACCATACGGTGGAAGTCTCCAATTTGAATCGTGCCCAAAAGAACCGTTATCCAGTGCGCACCTATTTGAATCGGCTTCGCATGCTCAATTATCAGCGTGTTTCCATCGAAGCTGCCAATTTCACCTATGTCTCTACATTCCGAAAAGGTCCGGATGGTAACTACTACGGCATTGCTCGCTTTAGGCAAGCCTTTACAGGATATCGGGATGATAAACCGGTCTACTCCGATGTTACTACCAAAACGGTTGGCGTAGTGTTGAAGCCTTATCAGAAAGCAATGGAAGGCGAATCCGTGGAGAATTGGGATGTATTCCTCGGTGACATCAGTGTCGCACAGACTGAAAAATAATCAGTCATGTGCCGACAAGTCACCTTCCTGGCACTGGTGTTGTCCTTTCAATTTGTTTCGGCTCAGCAAGGATTGCCTGATAAGTTTACAGATGATTTTGCATTCTCTGTACAGACGGTTGATGATTTTTTTGACCGCTTCGATTATGAGCGAGGAACGCCCTTCTTTAATTATGTGGAGATCAATTACCCCGGGTTGTCGTTGGATCGAAAGAAAGTGATGGTATCCCTATTTGAAGCTAGACAGACCATCTGGGAAGCGGATTTAGTGAATAGATTTCTCGCTCGGTTCGGCACCAACTATGCTCCGCGACTTCGTTTTAGCCAGAACAATTGGTATGCGATGCTCCATTGCAAAGTCATGTATCAACGTAAGCGTCGTAAACTAGATCTCATTCTCAAGGCAGAATCGGTTATCGCTTCCTCAGGTACGATCGGTTTTAAATGGTCCTTGGTTAGTGCAAAGGCAAATTTTCTGCTACGCAACGATACGCTGGAATATCCAGATACATTTTTGACTCGTCCTGTAATTACCGAAGAAGGGAAATTCCTGCATCCGATGAGTCATGCCATCAATTTTATGAATATCCAGGATGTTTTTCGAAAGGGATTAACACGTAGTTATTTTGCGATGAAATCGAATTCTCAAGCCCTTGACACCTTGGAGAAATTGATCAACACGTCGCAAATTCGATTCTTGCAGGTGGATTCTGTGAATTACCAACTTTTACAGTTGCCGGGCTGGATTGTCACCTTGGGATTCTATGATCGGGAGGACCGAAATTCTGGCTGGCTCATTCAGCAGCTCCAACCTGCCGATGAACGCATGAAACGTGAATTTCTAAAAGAGCAATTAAATATTCGATGAATAGAATTTTAACATGGAGCTTACTTTTCTGCTGTTGTGCGCTTTCGTCGCTAGCGCAACAACAGTTAAGGATCAGTGCTTATGATGATGAAAGTATAAAGGAGATTAACATTCCTGATGTCTTGAAGTCATTCGAAAACGCGTTGAACATAATCAGCTATTCAGGATCAGAACCGCTAGATTGCAAAGTCATCAAAACAAGGATGCTGACTGACGGCGAGACACCGCGTGTTTTTTTCAATGATAAAGTGATTCTGGAAAGCGACCTAACCTTCGACGCCTGGTCGAATGTGACCAAGGAGGATGTCAATATCCGTGAGTATTTGGATAATTTTAATTTGTTGTATCCAAAGACTCAGGATCCATCAGTTACTTTTTCAGTCATTAAGGTTTCACACCTCAAGAAGACTACTTACTTCTATTACAATGTACTTTTTGAAAGTAGATTTTCCAACCGAGACATCAACAACAATTCGTATATACCGGTACGAAGGGTGGCTGAAATTCGTCTCGTTTACGATACGGTATGGAATGCATTCATCAATGGGGTCCGATTTCCGGATAAGAATTTTAACATCGACGACGTAAAAAATGATTTCACGTTATTTTCTGAATCAATTACTCGTTCAACCGATTATAAGTTGCAGCGTCTTGTGCAGAAAAAAGAGCAACAGCGTATCCAGCAACAAAAGATAAATCAACTCATAATTGAAGCCGATGCCTTGTTTGTTTCTCGCGAATATCTGAAAGCCTTTGAACGCTATAAACAGGCACGTGCGATGGACCCGTTTAATGAGGATGTCAGGATTAAAATTGGAAAGTGCGAAAATGCGTTGGAGGAGGAGCGGGTTAGAAAGGTCAATCAAGAGGTGATGCAAGCTCGTATTAAGCGCATGAAGGAATTGACACTAAAGAATTTTCACGACCATGATATTGCAGCGTGCAAATTTTATTACGATTCGCTAACCATTCATTATAAGTTGACCAACGACCCCGATCTTCGCAAGATTGACAGTAAGCTTCAGTCGATTTCTCCGTTCTTGT
Source organism: Candidatus Pollutiaquabacter sp. (assembly GCA_947465495.1). GTDB lineage: Bacteria > Bacteroidota > Bacteroidia > AKYH767-A > 2013-40CM-41-45 > Pollutiaquabacter. Next base: position 22,505 of record CANIAS010000019.1, read on the forward strand.
CACGAGTTGGTTTATTAGAATCGCAGCGCGAACTGGATGCGGCATTGGAATACTCGACTAAAACCATTCGTGTCTATAAGAAGTCGGCAGGTCCAGTTGATTCATTGTTGCTATCGGAAGCGCACTATTGGAGCGGACGTGTCTTTTTCGACATTGATAGTACGAAGACAGACGAAGTTACCCAATATTTAGAGGAGGCGTTGGCCTATTCTGGTAATACGCATTTACCTGCTCGACGATTGTTGATTCGGACGAAGTTGTATAGCAAACGCGATAAGTTAGAGGCGATAGAGATGGCGACCTCAATGGTCAATCAGGACCCGGATAATTCCGATGTTCGTACATTACGCGCAACTGTTTATGCGTACTTGCATGACAACGCAAATGCGCTGAAGGATTATCAAAGCTCCATTGATCTTGGAACTAAGGATTCAATGGTTTATATCAATAAAGCGACCATGGAGTTGTCGATGCACAAGACCATTAGTTGTGTCTTGACCAGTACAGGTGGTCTGACGGAATTTCCGTGCAATCAAACGCTTTATTATTTACGTATTCTTGCACAGGAGGAGTCTGGATTATACAGTACAGCTGGGAAGGATTTTCAGAAGGCTATACTCTGTGGGATTACCGGTGCTCAAAAAGACACGATTGAAAATCATGGAAAACGTTATTTCGAACTTGGTTTAAATTATTTTGATAAGAATCAGCCGGATAGCGCATTCTATAATTTTAGTCGTTCGTATGAGCTTTGCCAAAACCTGGATGGACTTTTTTATCGGGGCTATTCCAATTTACGTCGAGGCAAGGTGGATCAAGCATTAGTTGACCTAAACAGAGTCATTCAGATCGATTCACTTCATTTGCATGCTTATTACATGCGTGGAATAGTAAAGGCGGCAGGCGGGAATCACGAATCTGCGATTGTGGATTACAAAAAACAAATTGAGTTATTACCCAACTATTGGAAATCGTATGCCGCATGTGGGCGCTCAGAAATTGCGTTGGGGCTTTACGAAAAAGCTTCAGAATCTTTTCAGTTGGCCAATGAACGTAAGTACACAGATTCCATAGCTTCAAAAGCCGTTTATGCCTGCGTATTGGCTGGAGAGTATTTTAAAGCAATTGCGTTGGCAGATAAGTATGAGGAAGACCATAACTCAAGGAGTGGCGAGCTTTATAAGTGCCGTGGTATAGCTGAATATAAAGCAGGTAAATTTCAAGATGCTGAGGATGATTTGATTGGCGCACTTGGTCAGGATGAAGAAGATGTAGAGGCCCATCATTACCTGGCCTTTACCTACTTGATGACAGGTGAACTCTCCAAAGCTCAAAAGTCGGCAGAGCGAGCACGTTTTCTTTGCAACGACTGCGGTGAAGGTTTGGTAGTGTCAGGAATTGCCCAAATTGCGGAGCAACACAAACAAGGGAATGATCAGGCTATCGAACAAATCACCACTGGAATTAAACGCGATACTACCTTGAATACGGGAGCCAATCTTGCTTGGATAGCATACGGCTATTTATTGAGTCAGCGAGACATCAATAAATTTTCTGCGGTTATCCAGCAAGCAAAGTCGCTGTCACCTAATGATCCTATGGTGTTATTTGTGCAATCAGCTGTCTTGGCAGAGTCGGAGAGCGATCGCCCCTTATCGTTAAAAATGTTGGACCAGGCTTGCGCCAATGGTTTCCGAAATCACTATTTGATACTTGGCGATCCTTCCCTGCAAACATGCAAGAACATGCCAGATTATAAGTCTATTTTGAAAAAGTATTTTTTTGATTGACCCTTGGCATTGTGAAAATTAATCATTGTTGTTCACGAAGACCTACCTTGAAATAATTAACTATGCCTTGTCGGCATACTTTTCAAGATAGTAAAGATCCAACTCAACGTGCAATGCTTTTGTAATGGCAGTCCTGTGCGAACTTCTAATCACGGTAGTGTATCAGTAACCGCTCTGCTTTATATGAATCGTCAGGACTACAACGTTATGGTTTCAGATTTTTTTGTACAGCTCATTCCGAGTAATTAGTTCAGCGTATCGGATACAATGACAGTTCCATTAATCAGGCAAGTACTGGATTCAAAGGTTCGTATACCGCCGTTCAATAATATCATGCCCGTAACAGTCTGAACAATGTTTGAGGTGTTTTGTACAGCCAGTAACAAAGTGTCGCCCGCCTGGGCATTGTAGGAATAGGCAAAGGAATCGTTTTGATGAAAGAAGTTCTGCATCACGCCGTTGGGGCCGGAGCAGGAGACAAAGCAATCGGTGCATTGAATGCGGTAGCTGACTGTTCGGGCAGTAGGTGTTGAATCATTTTGATTGTCGTCTTTCTTACACGCAAAGATGGTAACTGTAATCAGGCAAAGTGCCAGGAGGTAATTAGCTTTTTTCATTTTGGGCAGTTTAGTTTAATTAGTGATTATTCTTTGGATTTTTACTATTATCAAATTGAATATCCGAGTCGTTTGAGTTTGGATTCGTTTTTCCGCCAGTCTTTTTCCACTTTCACGAAAAGTTCAAGAAAGACTTTTCTTCCGGTAAAATCCTCAAGATCTTTCCTTGCTTCGGTACCAATCCGTTTTATGGATTCGCCTTTTCGTCCGATGATAATGCCCTTTTGGGATTCGCGTTCTACATAGATGACTGCACCGATGCGAATCATTTTTTCTTCTTCTTTATAGGCTTCTACTTCTACCGTGCACGAGTAGGGTATTTCTTCCTGGTAGTGCATGAAGATTTTTTCACGGATGAATTCAGAAGTGAAGAATCGCATCGAGGCGTCGCTAAGTTCGCCTTTTGGAAAGAATGCAGGGCTTTCAGGGAGGAGCTCGAGAATTACTCGCCGCACCTCCTCCACGTTAAAGTCGGTGAGGGCAGAACATGGTATGATGGCTGTAGGGCTAATCGCTTTTTTCCAACCATGAACCAGCTTATTTATTTCATTCTGAGAAGATTCATCTACTTTATTGATAACTATTACGACTGGCACTCCGATTGCTTTTATGCGTTGGACTAGTTTTTCATCCGTGTAGCCCTCACTCAAATCGGTCATAAAAAGTACTGCATCGGCATCTTGAAGGGAAGCTTGTACATATTCCATCATACGATGGTGTAGTAGGTAATGCGGCTCAAGGATACCGGGAGTATCAGAAAAGACAATTTGATAGTCGTCGGAATTAAGAATACCCTTGATCCGGTGCCGTGTAGTTTGCGCTTTCGGAGTGACAATTGAGAGGTGCTCTCCGATCAAACGGTTCATCAAGGTGGATTTCCCGACATTCGGGCGACCGATAATACTCACAAATCCAGCCTTATGACTCATTTTTAATTAATTTTAGGGTAAAGATATAATATAAAGGATGGATTTGTATCTTTGCAGCCTGAATCAGTACTAGTACGTGCTTAGAGTTCACGAACAAGATAGATAATCCGCTATTGGCGGATAGAAGTGAATAAAAATACAGTGCGGGGTGGAGCAGTTGGTAGCTCGTTGGGCTCATAACCCAAAGGTCATCGGTTCGAGTCCGGTCCCCGCTACCTAAATTCAGTGTGAGTTTGAGTGTTGAGTGTGGTCATACACACCGACACCCGAACTCACACTTTTTTTATGCCTTTTGGCTTCCCAGACGTATTCAGTGTGAGTGTGAGTGTGAGTGTGAGTTTGAGTGTGAGTGTGAGTTTGAGTGTGAGTTTGAGTGTGAGTGTGAGTGTGAGTTTGAGTGTGAGTGTGAGTGTGAGTGTGAGTGTGAGAATGGTGATACACACCGACACCCGAACTCACACTTTTTTTATGCCTTTTGGCTTCCCAGACGAATTCAGTGTGAGTGTGAGTGTGAGTGTGAGTTTGAGTGTGGTGATACACACCGACACCCGAACTCACACTTTTTTTATGCCTGTTGGTTTCCCAGACGAATTCAGTGTGAGTTTGAGTGTGAGTTTGAGTTTGAGTGTGTGTAGTCCCAATAACTTAAAAACCCAAGCCTACAGAAATTCCGGTATGAGAGTGAGTTTCGAGCGTAAACTCCACTCTCACACCAACACTGATGTTCTACACCCACACTGTAATCTATTTCTCCAGAATTCGGATCATGGCAAATAGCATTTTCGAAATCTGCTCTGCCTTTTGATAGAATTTCACCCTCACGCCATCGGTTAGGATATTTTCCGCTTCAAGGAGTTCAAGGATCGCTACACACTCAAAAGTGCTTCCGCGAGCAATGACATAGAAATTCCTTTTATCTGCCCTACTGAACCTGCTGGTGCCTTCAGCAATATTCAGCATAATGCTCATTGCCGCTCTTCGAAGCTGGTCCTTTGCACTTTTATCCAACGCAGGCAGGGGAAGTATTTCCCTTTTCACTTCCAGATTAAACGCTTTTGCCATCAGGTATACCTGCAATTTTTCGAAATCAAACATGGCTCAAAACTGCCCAATGAAACGACGGTGCGCAACCGCATACAAGCGTATTTCGCTTAAACTATAATACCATCTTGGTGGCTGTAAGAACCCCATAAATCAGACAGTAAATAATTTGAGTAAGGCGACTATCTTTACGACAGAAAGCCCATTTCAATTAACTCAAAAAAATCCTACCTCCTAATGCCCATTTTAAAAAAAATCTTAATCGGCGTTGTCGCTGTATTAGCAGTTTGTGCGGTTACCATTCTTATATACCTGCAAACCACAAAGCCAATCTATTCGGGAGAATTGCATCTGAAGGACTTGAAAGGACCGGTCACTGTTTATCATGATCAGTACGGCATACCGCATATTTATGGAAGTAATGAGGAGGATGTCTATCGTGCGCTGGGTTATTTGGTAGCCCAAGAACGACTCTTTCAGATGGAAATGATTCGTCGCGTTAGTGGCGGACGACTTGCTGAAATTCTTGGCAGTTCGATGTTGGACGTCGACCGTTTTTTTCGCACACTCGGAATACCTGCACATGCTGATTCCTCGGTAGCTGCCTCCTTCCATTCATCCGACCAGCCTTGGCAAAAAGCAACCTTGGCATATTTAAATGGCATCAATCAATACATTGAAAGCGGCAAAACCCCAGTTGAGTTTCGACTGCTTGGTATCCCAAAGGAGAAATTCGAACTGCGCGATCTTTTTCTGATAGTTGATTACATGAACTTCAATTTTGAAATGGGTTTTCGTACTGATCCGTTGCTCTCAAAACTTAACCGGCGATTAGGCAAAGGATATGTTGATCAGCTGGTGTTAGGGTATACCCCTGATCAACTTCGTAATAGCAACCATCCCGACTCGTCATTAACAACAAGCAATCGGCAAGTCGCAACTTCTTTTGTGTCTATTGCGGATAAGATGCCGGTAAAATGTTGGATTGGAAGCAATGCATTTGCTGTTGCACCATCACGATCTGCTAGTGGAAAGGCAATCTTTGAAAATGATACGCACATCGGTCAACAGCAACCCGGTGTGTGGTTTGAAGCGCATATTGAGTTTCCTGGTTTCAAGTTGTATGGCAGTTATTTGCCAGGATTCCCATTCGCGCCGCTAGGACACTCTGATCGTCACGCGTGGGGTGTCACCATGTTCGAAAACGATGATGTAGATTTCTTCGAGGAAAAAATCGCAGGTCCGGATACCAATACCATCTTGATTCGAGGAGTACGTGAAAAATTAGTTTTGCACGATGAGATAATACATGTAAAGGATAGTCAAGATGTGCGGATACTTTGTAGGAGTTCATCGCACGGGCCAATCTGTAGCGATGTCGTTACTGACTTTCGGGAGGTTACCTCCAATCCGGTTTCGGTGGCATGGACGGCGATCAAATTCCCCTGCAATCTCTTCTCCGTAGCTTATGGTTTAGGGTATGGAAAAACGCTTCCTGCTTTTAGGAACAGCGCTGCTCAACTTATTTCTCCGGGATTAAATGTAGTCTATGCAAATGCTGACGGGAATATAGCTTGGTATGGCGCAGGAAAGCTAGTCAATAGAAATCCATTAGTGCCGACTAGTCTTTTGCTCGATGGTTCAGATTCTACGCAGGAGTGGCGCGGATTCTATGATTTCGAAGATAATCCTAAGTCTGAAAATCCACCCCAGGGATTTGTGTTTTCTTGTAATCATCAACCAGATACTATTAATGGCATTTTGCATGCAGGGTATTACCTGACGGACGAACGAGCCAGGCGCATGCAGTCGTTGCTAACGGCAAAAGAGGTCTATTCTGTGGAAGATCTTAAACAAATTGCGCTAGATGTCACTAACCCTTTTACGGAAACAGTTTCGCAGACGCTTTTGGAGTTGATTGATATCGATGCATTGAAGAAAGACGCGAGCATTGCTGCGGCATTGAAGCTACTCAACGAATGGAAGGGGACGCACACCTTGCAGGATGAGGCACCAGCAGTCTATTACTTACTGGTATATAACGTACTTCACGACGCACTTGCTGACGAAATGGGCGATAAGGACTTTCGTTCCTTCCTTAGTACTCATACTGTGAAATATTCTTTACTGCCTTTATTGGTAAATGATTCTACGTTGTGGTGGGATGATGTAACTACCCAAATGGTTGAGCATCGTAAGGATATTGTAACCGCGTCTTTTATAAAAACGGTAAAAACATTGACTAATTCTTTTACTGACAATACCTCGAATTGGGCATGGGGCAACATCCACGTCCTTGAGTTTAAACATCCGGTTGGGAAAATGAAGCCCTTAAATCATTTTTTTAACGTAGGGCCAATTCCTGCTCCGGGCGGATTGGAAACGATCAACAATCAAAGTTTCATTCTGACAGATCAATTTCCGGTTACAGTTTTGTTCGGACCTGCATTGCGCCGATGTCTCGACTTTGCAGATCCATTGAATGCAGTCAGCGTGCTGCCTTCTGGTCAGTCAGGAAATCCAATGAGTAAACACTACGACGATCAGGCTAGCATGTATGCTCAAGGAGAATTTAGGAAAGAAATGATGGACGAAATGGAAATAAAAAAAACCTGCAAAGACGTCTTGTATTTCCGCTAGCATCAAGAAAATCGCTGTTGAAGCCGCATTATTCAACAAGTAATTTTCCGGATAAATTATTGCCGTTTACTGCACGTAGTAGGATGACGTACAATCCTTTTGGTACACCTTTTAGGTCTATTGAAAATGATGTGTTATCAACTTCTTGCGTAGAAATCAATCGGCCTGTAACATCAACTAATTCAGCTACTCCTCTGATTTGATCTTGCATATCAATAGTAACTTGATCGATGGCAGGATTAGGGTAGATGGATAAAGTAACTTCTGGTTTCATTACTTCGACTGACGTGGCTGTGCATTGCACACGGTTTATGTATTGCCAAATCGTATCATTAAATGAAAATGGGACATCGTTACCTGTAGGGTCTTCTCCCATGCGAATCCAGACAAGATTCTGGGAAGGAACGACATTTATCATTTGCCCGTTTTTTCCAAGCGCAGCAATCATATCGGCAGGAGCGTTAGGACTCCATGATCCAGGAAAGATCCATTGCAATCCAGGCGCCATGAACGATGATTTACCGTTTAACCACCATAAGTAGCCATAGGACTGATTGAATGATTGTGACGTAGTAGTCATTTGTCTGAAATAGCTTGTATCTGAAAGTACCGGAGTGCCATCCCACTCGCCACGATTCAATATCAGCGAGCCGAATCTTGCCATGCTTCGCGGAGTGCTTAGATAAAGGTTGTTGTATCCAGACTGAAAATAAAAACCATCCATACCGGTTCTGCTCTTTAAGCGTGATGCGTTATAGGTATTGAGGGAAACTCCTGTAGCCGATTCTAAGACGGAATCAAGAAGTGTGTAGGGGGCATTGTGATAAGCCCATCGGGTGCCAGCAGCAGTTAGAAATTGTAAGCAAGTGTCGTCAGTGCAATAAGGGTCTGTTACGCCATCATCGAGACCGCTTGTCATGGTTAGTTGGTTGCGAACTGTAATCGCTTGTTCTTGTGTTGGAGTGCAAGAAGTCCATCCGGAACCGATGTATTGTGTGGTAGGATTTTGGATGGACAACAGTCCTTCTTGTTGAGCGATTCCTGCGAGGCAAGCAGTAAGCGATTTTCCAGCGGATGCCCAGTACCAAAGACTATCTCTGGTGAACGTTCCATAGTAGTGCTCGGATACTATTTTTCCATTTTTAAGAAGTATGAATGCTTTCGAATTTCGTTGTCCGACATAATCAATCAGTGAATCAAGTTCCGGTTGACACCATCCCAATGCGCTCACGGAGACAGTATCCCAGGAGGTGCCGGTCAGAGGTGGAAAATAGTATGACTGCGCTGATAAATTTCCCCATTCGAACTGAATGGAAAGTGTAAGTAGAACACAGACTGTTAGACGTTTACTATTTCTGAAAAATGGTAGCATGACAAGTTGTTTGAGTCGGCAGGTAAGACTTATGGGTAATGAAAGGGTTTAGCATCCTTGTTATTTCCTTATTTCCGTCGAACTGACTACCTTTGCGCTCCCTTGGTCCCATAGTACAATGGATAGTATCCGAGCCTCCGAAGCTTGTGATTCAGGTTCGAATCCTGATGGGACCACCTCCGATTTTTTTACAATCCCTATGGTATAAAGTTATCTAATTACTACCGGAAGCAGGGATTCAATGATACATTTTGCGTTGAATTTTTTTTGACAACTTGGTTGAATCATTAAAATCGATTCAATTTTGGCCTTGATGTAGGAATGCTCACGACTATGTCTGTAACAGCCCCCAAGAGTCGCTTTTTTTGACTAATTTTGCAAGAAATTAATATCCGTGTCCAACATTATCGCCATCGTAGGTCGCCCCAATGTGGGTAAATCGACGCTCTTTAACCGCCTTACAGAATCTCGTAAGGCCATCGTCGATGAACAAAGTGGAGTCACCCGCGATCGCCATTATGGTCATGCCGAATGGAATGGCCGCCGATTTTCTGTCATTGATACCGGCGGATACGTTCGTGGTTCGGATGATGTCTTTGAAGGTGAAATACGCAAGCAAGTGGAGGTAGCCGTTCAGGATGCTGACCTTGTTATTTTTGTTGTTGATGTGGAAATAGGGGTAACCGACCTAGACGATGCCGTAGCGGCATTGCTTCGAAAATCGGGTAAAAAAGTTTTTCTCGTCGTCAATAAAGTAGATAATAATATGCGTGCCGCTGATGCTGCGGTTTTTTATGCGCTGGGCCTTGGTGATACTTATACTATTGCAGCGATCAATGGCTCTGGTACAGGGGAACTGTTGGACGATTTGGTAAAGGCATTGCCGAATGAGACGGATGATTACCTGGAAGATATTCCAAAGTTTGCCATCATAGGTCAGCCCAACGTCGGCAAGTCCTCTTTGTTGAACATGCTGACAGGGGAAGAGCGTAGTATTGTAACGCCTGTCGCCGGTACTACACGCGATACCATTCACCAACGCTATAACAAGTACGGCCACGATTTTTACTTAATTGATACAGCCGGACTTCGCCGAAAGGCTAAAGTGACCGAAGACCTTGAATTCTATTCCGTGCTCCGTTCCATACGTGCCATCGAAGATTCTGATGTTTGTCTTTTCATGATTGATGCTGAAAAGGGGTTGCATGCACAAGATCTTGCCATCTTTCATCTTATTGAAAAGAATATGAAAGGTGCTGTGATCATTGTCAACAAATGGGATTTGATGGATAAGGATAACTCCTCTGTGGTGCGATTTACAGAATACATAAAAGCTAAGATTGCTCCTTTTACGGATGTGCCAATTGTTTTTACCTCGGTTCACGAAAAGCAACGGGTTTTTAAAGCGTTGGAAGAGGCGGTGCATGTCTATGAAAACCGCGTGAAGAAAATAAAGACATCTGCACTGAATGATTATCTGTTGCCGATAATCGAAAATCAGCCACCGCCATCAATTAAAGGGAAGTATATCAAGATTAAATATGTCACGCAATTGCCTACTCACACACCGCAATTCGCGTTTTTCTGCAATCTCCCGCAATATCTCAACGATAGCTACAAGCGATTTTTAGAGAATAAGCTGCGCGATAAATTCGACTTCGCAGGGGTTCCAATTCAGATCCATTTCCGTAGCAAAGGGAAGCAGGAGAACTGATACCTGAACATCCCGGCGGATGATTATCTTTGTAAAAAAGGTAGTCCATGAAGCAGATTCGTCTATTACTTGCATTCATTATATTGTTGCCATTCTGTCTTTCTGCACAGGCTGACTTTACCATTGTGGTTCACTTTTCGCAAGGAGCACCAAGCGATGCTCGATTGCTCATTGATAAGACGCTGCTTGCTGCTGAGCCGGAGGTGACCAACGTTAATTTTCAATCTGGATCAGTAACACTGCAAGCACGTGTAAATGCGCCTCGACAAGTCGAACTCGTTTTTGGCACCTATCGTTTTGTGCTCTATGCAGAGCCGGGAGGAACGATGAATTTTACCGTGGATGAATCCGGCGTATCTCCCAATGTGCAGCTGGATGGTACACTTGCTCAAGCGAATGGTTTATTGCAACGGTTCTTTCGAGAATTCAATGCGGATTTTCAAGACAGCATCCAGTTTGCAAAAATGATGAACGCGACTGTAGACGACTTCGAAATGCAGCTTTTTTCTGCGCGCAAAAAGCAATTAGAATTTCTTCGTAGCGATGCTTCCTGGAATGGGTTGTCAACCTTCTTTAAGAATTATATGCAAGATGAGGTGAATTACAGGTACTGGAATTTACTACTGGCGTATCCAATCATTCGCGCTAACAGTGATCGGAATATTTTAACGGTTACTCCACTTCCGGAAGTGATGCTGGAGCAATTAGAAAAGGTGAAGAAAGACAATCCGGAAGCGCTCACGACTATTTATTATCGGGAGTTCCTCAAATACTACGTGACCTATTTCACGTCAAAGCAAAATGGCTTTAAAAAATTCACAGACTTTTCAATTTCAGCAGAACGAAAATCAGCAACTGCTCGTGAGCGCTTCTCCGATCCGGTGTATGCCTATTGGTTAGCGCGTTTCCTCCGCGATGATTGCGCCAACCTTTCTCCGTACATCGTTAAAAAATTGAAAGGCGAATTAACTGTGGTCGATAAGACTCAACAATATGCACCGCTGGTAAATAAGATCTGTGATGAGAGACTATTGGTGGCAGCCAAAACTCCTGCCGAAAAATCATCGGTTGCTACTGGTGGAAGTAATGAGCCCGAATTCACGGATGTCAATGGTAAGAAAGTTAAACTCTCCGATTTCAAAGGGAAAGTGGTATACATTGATTTCTGGGCCAGTTGGTGTGGGCCCTGCCGAATGATGATGCCTTTTTCCAAGAAAATGCACGAAGAGCTCGACGACAAACAACGCAAACAAATTCAGTTTTTGTATATTTCCATAGATGCTAATAACGATGCGTGGATAAAAGCCATGAATGATATGGGAATTCAAGGGGTGAATGTAATCTCGCCTGGAAACTGGTCTTCTCCGGTTTGTGCGTATTACCAGATCAACAGCATCCCTCGTTACATGATCATGAATAAGAAGGGAGAGATTGTAGACCTGAATGCACCTCGACCAAATGATCCGGAGTTGTTATCGCGATTGCTACAACTTGCCAATGAGAAATAAAAAAAAGGAGCCGACGGATGGCTCCTTTTTCATGGTATGTAATTAAATCGGTTAATAATCAATTCGTGCTTCATGTGTAGTACCATCGTTGTCCAAGGAACGAATGAAGACAGGCTGATGGAGCTCGTTCAATTCATACCCTGATTTCCTGACATGATGCTCCGTGCGGCTATCCGTTTTTGTGAGAATGGGGTTGCCTATTTGTACACCTTCACCGGGCACCAGCGCCATCCTATTCAGCGTAGTCCATTCGCTATGCCCGATTTCATATTCTTCATAGGTGATACTCTTCAGTAATTCGCCATTACGAGTGGTGTATTGGCCCGTTAAACGTCCTAGTTGATCATATACATAGTCCGTCGTAGTAATTACATTGGTACTTAGGGATTCTATTTTATCAGACGTCTTTTTCCCTTTAACACTGAAATTGTAATCCACTTGTTGAATGGCTGTTTCATTGTTTCCGGGTAATGTTTGATAGACGGTTGCTTTTACCGGCCACATGGAAGCACCTATGTATTTAAAGACAGTACGTTCATTCAATGCCTGTAAACTATTGGTTCGATACGCAGGGATGTCGTTTCGAGTTCGACTCATTTGCTCCACGCGTCCTGATCGATCATACTTCAAGAAGATACGCTGATCATTTTTAGTAATTGTTTGTAATTGATTATCGGCATTGTATTCAAAATAATTGATTTCGCCGTCAACGACCATCTTTTTAGGATTACGATCCTCGACCTTTTGATCGATGGGGTCTGAGTTATTTGGAAGTCGAGCAGCAGTGTTTGAAAAAGAGGATCCTGACATCATGTCCGGGTCTTTTTCACAAGCTGTCATCGTTGTACCTGCAAGGATGACAATCATCAGGAATTTCTGGGTTTTCATGGCTTTGGTTGTTTACTGTTTATCTTTCCCACATGCCCATTACTCGGGCCTTCTGACACAATGATACAACTAACAGCCCCTCTGAAGGGAGCGCCAATGTACACTTGGTTGTTCAAGAAGGATAAGTGGTCACAATCTGACGCGAGCCGGGAAATCCTTCCTTACATGCAGGCAAAGAAGTTAAAGGTGCTTATACGCCTTCGCGTAACCACGTGTAAAGCGCGAGTAAAATAATAGCGGTAATATTCAGCACTAGTCCTGTGCGCACCATGTCTTTCACAGGAACCTTTCCAGTTCCAAATACGATCGTGTTGGGTGCTGTTGCAACCGGCATCATATAACCGAAAGAGGCTGAGATGGTCGCAGGGATCATGAGTAAAAGCGGGTTGATTTGAAGGGAAACCGACAGTGGTGCAAGTATTGGTAGCATGAGTTGAATGCTTGCAACGTTGGAGGCGAATTCACTGAGTAATGTTACCAAGGCTGCAATGACTAAAACAAGAAGCCATGAAGGCATTCCAGAAATTAGCGTTAACGCTGTTGCCATTTTTTCAGCCAGTCCGCTGACTTGAAACGCTTCGGCAATGGCAAAACCGCTTCCGAATAATAGGATGATACGGAATGGGAGTTTGCTCACGTCCTTCCAGCTCAATAATGTAGATGAGGTTTGACTGCGAGAAGGCCAAAGAAATAAGAATAGCGATGATAGAATAGCGATGGTGCTGTCTTTGATCATTTTGCCATTGTTGAACCACGAGGACCAACCTGGCATCGAAAAATTTCCGAAATCAATGGAGGTGCGTGTAAACCAAGCAAGCACGGTAAAAAGAAAAATGAAAAGAACGATTTTCTCTTCGTACGTCATTATTCCAAGTGATTCTTGTTGATTGCGGATAAATGAACGATCAAATGGAGTATTTCCTCCTTGTTTGAAATATCGGTGACGAATTATGAAAAAGGCTGCAATCGCAAGGAGGAAGGCAAACGGAAATCCAAACGAAAACCACGAAGTGAACGTTACTGGATTTTCTTCCGGATATAATTTGTCTGTAAATCCAACGAGAATCATATTAGTCGGAGTACCTACAATGGTGGCTAATCCGCCAATACTAGCAGTATAGGTCAGTGCAAGTAAGTAGCCCGTAGCCATTGATTCCCGTGAATGGTCTTCGAAAAGTTGATCATGATTGATTATGGCCATGACTGCAGTTAGCATCATCAGCGTGGTAGCCGTGTTTGATATCCACATGGATATCAGGAAGGTCGTGGTCATGATGCCTAGCAATACACGAATAGGTGTTGCACCGGCACGTTGAATAATAGCGTAGGCCAACCGTTGGTGCAGTTTCCATTTTTCCATGGCAAAGGCAAGGAAGAAGCCGCCCATAAAAAGAAAGATGGTCTGCTCCATGTATTGTTGCGAAACAGAGGCTGTATCCATAATGCCTAGAAATGGCAGCAGGACGATCGGTAGGAGGGATGTGATGCCTAGGTCGACCACTTCGGTAATCCACCATATTGCCATCCAAAGAGTCATGGCGGCTGTTCCTGCCATGGCATGGGTTAATTGTTTTTCTCTAAGAAAAAAATACACTGCAAATGCCAGAACGGGTCCGAGTAGAAGAAAAATTCGATGGCGGATGTTGTTCATGGAATCGGATGAGATGTCCGAAGATAAACCAAAAATATAAATCCACTGGTTTCAAGCCGATTCGCGGAGGTGTTGGATTTATTCCGTTGCAGTCAGTATCTTGCTACCCATGAAAGAAAAGAAACATCCCTCCGGATTACCTTATTTATTTTTTACGGAAATGTGGGAACGCTTCGGCTATTACCTCATGATTGGTATTTTCTTTTTGTACATGACGGATGCTGTGAAAGGCGGACTTGCGCTAGAAAAGAAAGAGGCATCGGACATCTTTGGAACTTTCATCGCGTTGGTTTATTTAACGCCATTTGTTGGGGGCTTGCTCGCTGATCGGCTGCTGGGTTATCGCGTCTCCATCACGATTGGAGGCGTATTGATGGGGCTTGGTTACATGACATTGGCCATTCCCGGAAAGACTGCTTTCTTGGTCGCATTGGCACTGATCATTTTAGGTAACGGTTTCTTCAAGCCGAATATCACTACGCTGCTTGGTGCGCTTTACAATGATCCTCGTTACAAAGAGCGGAAGGATACGGGTTTTAATATTTTCTATATGGGAATCAATGTAGGTGCGTTCATCTGCAATTTTTTTGCTGCCTACTTACGCAATTCGTTCGGCTGGGGACAAGCATTCATTGCTGCTGGCATCGGTATGTTTGTGGGAGTGATTGTGTTTTGGATGGGTAATCGTCATTACAAACACGTCGATGTACGTCGGGAAGTGCAGCCGGAAGACATGCGACTTTCCAGTGTATTTACGATGGTATTGTTGCCGGCAATCCTGGCCGGGATACTTGGTTGGATGATTCCCGGAAATGTTTTCGGATCCGATAGCACCGATGCCTTTTTATTCGGCGCATTGCCCGTAGCGCTATTTTATGTTTCGTTGCTCTTTAAACTCAATGAACATGATCGTCGCCCGGTGAAAGCATTGTTGGCAATCTATGGAGTTGTTATAATATTTTGGGCGGTATTCAAACAAAATGGAACTGCTTTGACTACCTGGGCTGAAAGTTATACCGACCGTGAGCTGCCGGCTAAAGTAGTTCCAGCAGCTCGTACCATGGGAATGGTACAGGATGTTACTTATTTGCAGGATTCATTTCCAAAGATTGACGCGCAATTCCGAACTTCCAAAGATGCTGATGGAAAATTGATAAAAGACGTAGAGTACCCTCCGTATTTTAAAAATCTACCTGCCAGTCAGCGACCGCAAGAAGGGACAGAATTGCATTTGTTATCGACCGAATTGTTTCAGTCCATCAATCCATTTTTCATTGTATTGTTTACCCCGCTAGTGGTTGCTTTTTTTGGATTTTTAAGGAGTCGAAAAAAAGAGCCTTCTACGCCGGAGAAGATTTTCATTGGGTTGTTGATTACTGCGCTATCTACATTGGTAATGGTTGCTGCCGTTTCAGCCTGTAACGATGGACTGACGAAAAGTTCTGCTTGGTGGCTGATTGGTACCTACGGAGTAATCACCTTTGGTGAGTTATGTTTGAGTCCGATGGGACTATCTCTGGTGTCCAAACTTAGTCCCCCACGAATTACTGCGCTGATGATGGGTGGTTGGGCATTAGCGACCTCCATCGGCAATAAACTATCAGGTGTATTGGCTTCGTTATGGGATACCTACGATAACAAAGCCGATTTTTTTAAAGTCAATTTTGTATTAACGCTGATTGCGGCCGGTGGAATACTCTTGATGCTGAAATGGCTGACAAAGATTGTGAAGGAGCATTCTTAAACTAAGAATGGCTTTGTAAGCACGTTTTTCACCTCCAATCAGTTAGTTTTTTGTTATCCTCATTTTTTTTACCCTTCATCGTGGTCGAAAAAGGTGTGTTTGGGGTTAGTCGTACATGTTTTTTTACTGCGAAATAGTAATTGTTTGACACCATTTGTGCTGTCAATTGCGCCGTATTTTGTATATTTATTATATCAGTAACAGGTTGTATCATTGTACAACATTCATATTGTCATTTCCCGCATGAATACGAATCAAAACATCAAATTTGACTTAAAAACTATGATTATTAATTGGAATTCCAGTAGAAAAGCAATGGTTTTCGGTCGATGGTTAACGTTGGTAGTTTTTGTCGTCGGAATTTTAATAACAACGGAGTGTGCTGCACAAAATGTGTTAGTGACGGCCACCGCAGGAACGACGAGTGGCTCCTACCTTACGCTGAGTGATGCATTCACGGCATTGAATACTGGTACACACCAGGGAGCTATTACCATTAAAATTGTAAATAATACATCCGAGCCGGGCGCTCCAACGGCATTACTCAAGAGTGCTGCCCCTTCTAATTACACGAGTGTATCCATTAGTCCTTCCGGCGGCAACTGGACCATCGGTGGTACGATTACCGCCAACCGTGCCATTGTCGAATTGAACGGCGCTGATAACGTGACGATTGATGGTGACGATCCAAACGTTACGGGTACTCGAAATCTGACTATTGGTTTTTCTCTTCGAGCGGCGACCGCAGCAGCCTGTATTCGTGTGAGTTCAAATTCTACTACTGGTACTGATGGTGCAAATAACAACACGATAAAGAATTGTATTATAACAGGAAATAGGTCCAATTTGAATACCACGGCTACGTATGGTATTAACCTGTCGAACTATTCCACGACATCGTTGTCTACTGGCGGGTACAGTTCTATAAATAACCGTTTTGAGAATAACCTCATTACTCGTTGTTATCATGGTGTTTGGGCAGTTGGCGCTTCGGCTCTTTATCCCAATACAGGCATTCAGATCGTCAATAACATACTTGGAGATGGTACCGTTGCCGGAAATATTGGGAATCGAGGAGTTATCATCAGCTACTCAGCAACTACCGAAGCTCAGGCAGCTATCATCAGTGGCAACGAAATTGTAGGAGGTGACCCGGGAACAAACGGTTACGGTGCCACCATCGCCGGTATTGAAATTGGTGCCGTTAATTTTGGTGCCAAGATTTTCAACAACTACGTTCACGATATCAAACAGCCAAGCACTGCCGGGTATGGCTCGTATGGAATTTACTTTACGGGAACGACTTCTTGTGACTCTATTCGTTTTTATAACAACATCGTGCGTGATATTACGTGCAGTAATTTTACAGCAGCAACTACTTCGACGTTTACGAACTATGGCGTTTTTGTTTCCAGTAGTGCAACTGTCACGTTTGGTGATTTTAGCAATAATACCATTGTATTGAACATAGCCAATCCCACCGGTTCGACCGTTAATCCAATATCCTATGCCGTTTCTTTCGGCGCAAGTAGTGTGCGCATAAATAAATTCCGAAATAATATTATTGTAAATGGTGTTTCATCCACCAATTCTGTTGGTATATATACCAATAGCAGCGCGATTTTTACGGCAGCCAATTATACTTCGTTTGGTGGACAAGTATGGGATAATAATTGTTACTGGGTTCCTGCAGGAGTAATCGGCTATTATGCCGCAACAAGTCAAGCTACTATCGCTGCATGGAGAACGGCCTCAGGGAAAGACATCAATTCGTATAACATTCAGCCTAATTTCGTGTCGACTACCGACTTGCATATCAATGGCGCAATTTCTTCGTTGTTGGAGTCCGGCGGCCAGGCCACACGATACACGGTTGATTTCGATAATCAGTCTCGTCCTGGTCCTGCCGGGTCGGTTCGTGGAGGTGCAACTACTTTTGATGTAGGAGCGGATGAATTTGATGGCTTGCCATTTGCCCCACTAAGTATCACCAGTGCAGTGGCAACAGCAGCTGCTTGTTCGGCCATTACACATACTGTTACAGCTATAATAAATCCTGGCGCAATGCCACTTACATCAGTTATTTTGTCTAGCTCTTTCAATGGCATTGCTCAATCGCCAATCACCATGGTTAATACGTCGGGCACTACGTGGACTGCTACTATTCCAGCCGCAAATCCATCGTATGCCAATGTTGCCTGGACGATTTCAGCAACAAATGCAGCCGGTGTAACAACGGCTTCTGGTTCGTACCAGGACAATCCATTGTATGGAGTTGGATTAAATGCCAGTGCAACGCCTGCTACTTTGTGCGCTGGATCCGCTACTTCGTTATCCGTGGATGGTACTTATAGCGCCGTTTCATCCACGTATTCAAATCCGCCTGCGGTTACGTATCCGACCGATGATGAAGATTTCGGCGGCATTACGCTCACAGACTCTGCTGGTGTAGTTACTGTGCTTTCCAATACAAGCACAATAAATTCATTGGTAGGCACCATCGGTACGGCGGCAGGTGTTGCTGGAAGCTACTCAGACTTCACCGCTTTCGGCCCCTATTCATTGACAGCCGGAAGTACGTATAATTTTTCCTGTTCGGCTTTATCCGGAGCTACTGCCTATCTAAATAATTCAGCTATTTACATCGACTTCAATCGGGATGGTGATTTTTCAGACCAGGGTGAAAACGTGTTTGTGGAAGCTGCGGCAGTAAATAATGGAGCGCATACAGTGACTGGCTCGTTTACATTGCCAGCAACCGCTTTCAGTGGACTCGCCCGAATGCGTGTTCTTTGTAACGAAGGTGCTGTTACTGGACCAACTATGACGATCACTCGTGGTGAATACGAAGACTATACGATCAATATATCCAGTGCTTACAATGGTGGAGGTGGAGTAGTACCTGCTTTGACTTTCAATTGGAAAAATGGTGCTACAACCATAGGTAGCGGCACACCGTATACAACTAATGTAAGTTCCAGTACTTCCTATACAGTAACCGGAACTACCACCGCTGGATGTTTGGCATCAGCTAGTGTTTCGGTTACTGCAATCCCTACCCCATCCGCGCCAATTGTAACCAATTCGGTTCAATGCAGTCCAGGCGTTGCAGCTGCTTCAGTAGCCTCTTCAAGCGGCTTGACTGCCCCTGTGTTTAATTGGTATGCGAATGCGACTGGTGGCTCGGCGCTGCAGTCTAGCACGGCTTCGACTTATGGAACTGCTATCAGTGCAACAACTATTTTCTACGTGTCTGAATTCGACGGAACATGTGAAAGTAGTCGTACGCCAGTCACTGCAACTGTTAATACTCCCCCTGCGATTACAACTTCAGGGCCGGTAACCATTTGTGCAGGAACCTCTGCCACATTGTCGGCTTCAAGTTCCAATACTGGTTATTCCTACACATGGGATGGTGGACTAGGTAATGGTGCCGTAGTAACTGCTACTCCTTTAGCTACTAGAAATTACACAGTGACGGCATTGGATACCACTGCAGGAAGAGTATCTTCTGGATGTATAACTACAGCTAGTCTTAGCATCACTGTAAATCCTACTGTTAGTGGAGCTAGTGCAAATGCTAGCGCATCCATGATTTGTAGCGGCGGTTCCGTCAATTTGACCGCTACGGCAGCCAACCAGATTACGTCTCCAGGTTATTCGTTGAATGGTAACTCCGGCGTTTCTTTTATAGATGTTTCAACTACAGGAGTGTCTGTTGGTACGCTTGCTGACGATAGCGAGCACAATATCTCACTGCCTGCTACATTCCGTTTCAACGGCGTGTCCTATACAAACGCTCGCGTTGGCAACAACGGTGTGCTAGTATTTGGCGCAACCACTGGCGATATTGTAAATAATAATTCATCGCTACCACAAGGAATTGCAACCACTGCTACCAGCACTACTGGAATCATAACAGGAACTGGAAATTCAGTCGCTGCAATTTGTGCTAACTGGGATGATATTATGCCATCTACTACAGTTAGCACGTCTATCGCCACCCAGTTAGTAGGAAATATTTACGTGGTACAATGGACCAATGAAGACAATAATAACGCTGCGGGTAACGGAACTATCACCTTTGAAATTCAGTTAAATCTACTTACAGGTGTTATCAATATCGTCTATCCTGATATTACCTATGGCGCAGCGGGATATGATGGAGGTGGTTCGGCAACGATTGGTTTGAACTTCAGTTCTTTGTCCGCGTTACAGTTTTCGTATAATTCAGCATCCCTGGTGAATGGTCAATCCATCACCTTTACGCCAAATTCGTCCGCATTAACTTATTCTTGGACATCAATACCTTCGGGCTTTACCTCCTCGCTTCAAAATCCGGCAGTCGCTTCTCAGACGGTGTCTACAACATATACCGTAGTCGCTTCTAATGCTTCGGGCTGTACGAGTTCTGCCTCCGTTTCTGTAAACGTCAGCAATCTTTCTGCAGCTGCTTCAGCTACTGCTGTAAGTTGTTTCGGAGGGAGCAACGGTACCATCACAGCTGCTGGATCAGGATCCACCGGTGTTTATACCTATTCTTTAAATGGAACTAATTATCAGTCGAGTGGAATATTCTCAGGCAAGGCCGCAGGTGCTTATACTGTTTATGTAAAGGATGTGAATGGTTGTACCTCTACAGCATCTGTTACCGTTAGTCAGCCAGCTTTACCGGTGTCATTTAGTGTAGCTTCAGGTACGAATCCGATTTGTTTCAATAGTACCAATGGAACAATTAGTTTTTCCGCCATGGGTGGTACTGGAGCTATTTCGTATCAAGTAAATGGAAATGCTGCGACATCACCTATGACTGGATTAGTTGCTGGTACCTATGTGGTAGTTGCAACGGATGTAAATGGTTGTACGGCATCAACTTCCATCACGTTGGGTAACCCTATTGCACCTTCCTTAGTAGCTACTGCGAGTGGTGTAAATTGTTATGGTGGCACATCTTCATTAAATGCTACCGGAGGATTTGCTACTTATACATGGTCTGGTCCTAATAATTATGCTGCATCGACCCAATCGGCAGCTACTACGGCAGCGGGTGTTTATTCGGTAATGGCAACGACCTTGGAAGGATGTACTTCAACGGCCTCGGCAACGGTTACGATACCATCGTTATTAACGGTGTCGGCGAATGCTACTAACGCCTTGTGTTATGGTGGCAATGGTACGGTAGTAGTTGTTGCAAATGGTGGTCTGCCGCCCTATTTCGGTACAGGATCATTTTCTGTATTAGCCGGTAGTTATACCTATACAATTACGGATGCCAATGGTTGTGTGGCTACTGCATCCGCTAGTGTCACTGCTCCAACGCAATTGGTTGCTAATTCGGTGGGCACGGATGTGAATTGCAATGGTGGCACTGCAACAGTAACAGTAACTGCTGTTGGAGGCACGGTACCTTATACTGGTGTTGGAGTTAACACGGTCAATGCAGGTACTTATACCTATACCATTACGGATGCTAATGCATGTCTTTCTTATACATCAATTACTATTGGACAACCTGCTGCGCTTTCAGTGACAGCTAATGCTGCCAATTCAACGGTTTGTACAGGTGGTTCTACCACAATTACGGTAGCTGCTACTGGAGGTACTGCTCCGTATGCTGGCATAGGTGCTTTCCCGCAGGGAGCCGGCATTCAAACATACACGGTAGTTGATGCTAATAACTGTAGCGCTTCCGCATCAGCAACTGTTTCAATTCCTAATTTTATTATTATTGCTACTGCCGGTACACATGGTGTGATTTCTGATGCTGGTACTAATACAGTTGCATGTGGCACGGGCAAGTCATTTACCATTACTCCGGATGCATGTTACCATGCCGTCGATGTAATTGTTGATGGAGTTTCAGTTGGCGCTGTCAGCTCCTATAGTTTCACAAATGTTTTACTTAATCATGATATAACGGCTACGTTTGCTATCAATACATATACAGTCACTACTTCGGCTTCCAACGGTGGAACAATTACATCAGGTGCTATAGCAAATTGCGGGTCGTCCTTGTCTTTTACAGCCACTGCTGATCCGTATGCTCAGCTGGATAATTTGGTAGTTGATGGTGTTACTATTCCCTTTCCTGCAGGTACAACTACGACTACATATACCCTTAGTACTATTAGTGCCAGTCATTCTATTCTGGCGAACTTTAGCGTTGTTATCTGTGCCAATCCTCCTGTAGCTACAACTCCTTCGACCAGTTCCATTTGTGCTAACCAGACGTATTCGTTGATTGGAAGCATTGGTGGATCTGCTATAACTGGCACTTGGTCCTCCTCTGGAACAGGTTCTTTTAACAATACTACTTATGGAACAGGTTCGGTGTACACACCGTCCAATTCAGACATCGCTGCTGGTGCTGTAACGATAACATTGACCACAAATGATCCTGATGGTAGCGGCCCATGTACTTCCGGTACTGCTTCAACGGTAGTAAGTATTAACGAAAATACCAGCAACACAACAACCGCTGCTTCCTGTGATGAGTTTCAGTGGAATGAAACAGGGATTACTTATACCGCATCTGGTATTTATACTTCTGTTAGCGGTTGCAACTCAGAGATTCTTAATTTAACCATCACTGCATCTACGAGTAATACCACGATTGCCACTGCATGTGATTCTTATATATGGTCTGTGGATGGTTCTGAGTACACGGCTTCGGGGGTTTATTTTTCTGTAACAGGTTGTCATACGGAGATTTTGGATTTGACGATCGTTGAGTCCACGAGCAACACAACAACCGCTGCATCCTGCGATGAGTTTCAGTGGAATGAAACAGGGATTACTTATACCGCATCTGGTATTTATACTTCTGTTAGCGGTTGCAACTCAGAGATTCTTAATTTAACCATCACTGCATCTACGAGCAATACCACGATTGCCACTGCATGTGATTCATATATATGGTCTGTGGATGGCTCTGCGTACACAGCTTCGGGGGTTTACTTTTCTGTAACAGGTTGCCATACGGAGATTTTGGATTTGACCATTACTTCTTCCACGAGCAACACCACCACAGCATCAGCGTGTGATAGTTATACTTGGTCGGTGAATGGCGCAACGTATTCTCAAAGTGGCACCTATTCTTCGGTAGCTGGTTGTCATACCGAAATCCTAAATCTGGTTATCACCTCATCTACAAGTAATACCACGACTGCATCAACGTGTGATAGTTATACCTGGTCGGTGAATGGCGCTACGTATTCTCAAAGTGGAACGTATTCTTCCGTCTCTGGTTGTCATACCGAAATCCTGAGCCTCGCGATCACCCCATCCACCAGCAACACCACGAATGCATCAGCGTGTGATAGTTACACCTGGTCGGTGAATGGAGCTACGTATTCTCAAAGCGGAACGTATTCTTCGGTATCCGGTTGTCATACGGAAATCCTGAGCCTCACGATCACCCCATCTACTAGCAACACCACCACTGCATCAGCGTGTGATAGTTATACCTGGTCGGTGAACGGCACTATGTATACGCAAAGCGGAACGTATTCTTCGTTAGCTGGTTGTCATACGGAAATCCTGAGCCTCACGATCACCCCATCTACTAGCAACACCACCACTGCATCAGCGTGTGATAGTTATACCTGGTCGGTGAATGGAACTACGTATTCTCAAAGTGGAACGTATTCTTCGTTAGCTGGTTGTCATACCGAAATCCTGAGTCTAACGATTACTCCTTCTACTAGCAACACCACGACAGCGTCTGCGTGTGATAGTTATACCTGGTCGGTGAATGGCACAACGTATTCTCAAAGTGGCACCTATTCTTCGGTATCTGGTTGTCATACCGAAATTCTAAATCTGGTTATCACCTCATCTACGAGTAATACCACGACTGCATCAGCGTGTGATAGTTATACTTGGTCGGTGAATGGCGCAACGTATTCTCAAAGTGGCACCTATTCTTCGGTAGCTGGTTGTCATACGGAAATCCTGAGTCTAACGATTACGCCTTCCACGAGCAACACCACCACAGCATCAGCGTGTGATAGTTACACCTGGTCGGTGAATGGAACTACGTATTCTCAAAGCGGAACGTATTCTTCCGTCTCCGGTTGTCATACCGAAATCCTGAGCCTCACGATCACCCCATCTACGAGTAATAACACCACAGCGTCTGCGTGCGATAGTTACACGTGGACAGTGAATGGAGCTACGTATTCTCAAAGTGGAACGTTTTCTTCCGTCTATAGTTGTCATACCGAAATCCTGAGTCTCACGATTACGCCTTCCACGAGCAATACTACCACAGCGTCTGCGTGCGATAGTTACACGTGGACAGTGAATGGAGCTACGTATTCTCAAAGCGGCACCTATTCTTCGGTATCCGGTTGTCATACCGAACTCCTGAGCCTCACGATCACCCCATCTACTAGCAACACCACCACAGCATCAGCGTGTGATAGTTACACCTGGTCGGTGAATGGAGCAGCGTATTCTCAAAGCGGCACTTATTCTTCAGTAGCTGGTTGTCATACCGAAATCCTAAGTCTCACGATTACTCCTTCTACCAACAACACCACCACAGCATCAGCGTGCGATAGTTATACCTGGTCGGTGAATGGCGCAACGTATTCTCAAAGTGGAACGTATTCTTCCGTCTCTGGTTGTCATACCGAAATTCTGAACCTAACCATAACCCCGTCTACCAGCAACACCACGACTGCATCAGCGTGCGATAATTACACCTGGTCGGTGAATGGCGCAACGTATTCTCAAAGCGGCACCTATTCTTCGGTATCCGGTTGTCATACGGAAATCCTGAGCCTAACGATTACCCCATCTACTAGCAACACCACGACAGCATCTACATGCGATAGTTATACCTGGTCGGTGAATGGCGCA
>CANIAS010000020.1 GCA_947465495.1 Candidatus Pollutiaquabacter sp.
AAATAAACATATAAATCAAAAATCCTCCTGCGAAGCCCAATCCCGAAGCGAGTGGCGTACTGGTGGACTGATCTTTCATATCACGTGTATCAATGGAAACCGAAGTACGAATGGAAGTCAACCGCTCGGGATCAATCCCGGCATCCAAATATTTATTTTCATTGATGACTTTTTCTAGGGTCTTTTCAATCCGCCCTACTACTTCAATTCCTGGTTGCGATTCCGAATAGAGTACAACGGCCTTTTCGAGTGAAGAAACATTGCTTGCTGCAGGAATAACTAACACCCCGAAGTAACCAGAATCCTCTGCCATCCCTCTGACCAGCGAAACAGGAAGTTCTTTATAAATAAACTCCACTCGATCGGAGCTTTTAAACTTGCCCTTAAAGATTCCGGATTGATCCAACACGACAATGCACTTCTTTTCCGTATCAACCTTATCCATCAGAGCCACTGCCACAAAAAGTCCGCCCATCAGCAATGGCCCGAGGATGGTCATAATCAGAAAAGACTTCTTCCGAACTCGAGTGAGGTACTCGCGTTGTAGTATCAATAGTATTTTGCTCATGGTACCTAAATAGGATTTCAACGATTGAGTTTCGACAGATTGACTTGCTGAATGAAAATATCATTCATACTAGGCACCACCTCGTTCATGGAATAAATAGAGGAAATTGGAAGTAGGGTCTGGAGTAATTGATTCGTGGTTACGTTGGAATTCAATTTAATTGACATTGAATAATGATCATCCTCCGCAACATTATCCAACATCACTCCGAAGGGATTCAAGGCCTTGGATAATTCGATAGGATCACCGGCGTATTTGACTTGATATGCATGTGACCTAAATCTCCGACGAATGTCTTTTACGGATCCACTTAGGATTACTCTTGCACTATCAATTAGTGCAATGTGCGTACATAATTCCTCTACACTTTCCATGCGGTGGGTTGACAACACAATGGTAGTCCCTTTACGACGGAGTTCTATCAATTCATTCTTGATCATTTCAGCATTGATAGGATCAAAACCGGTAAATGGTTCATCCAGAATTATAAATTCAGGATCGTGCAAGATGGTTGTAATGAACTGTACTTTTTGAGCCATGCCTTTAGACAGCTCTTCGATTTTCTTCTTCCACCAACCTTGTATTTCAAATTTCTCGAACCAATATTTGAGTCTGGAAATCGCATCTTTTCGGGAAAGCCCTTTCAATCTGGCAAGATAAAGTGCTTGCTCCCCCACTTCCATTTTCTTGTAAAGACCACGCTCTTCCGGGAGGTAACCCATGTGCAGCGAATGTTGTGCTGAAAGCGGTTCGCCTTTGTAACGAACTTCGCCATGATCAGGTGCTGTAATCTGTGTAACAATCCTGATGAGGGAAGTTTTACCTGCACCATTTGGACCTAGCAATCCGAAAACGCTGCCTTGTGGTATCGACAAGGAAATTTGCTCCAGCGCCAGGTGATTTGCGTACCGCTTGGTGACGTCTTTTATTTCAATGATATCCATAGGTATATTCAGCTCAAAAATAAAAACCCCGGTACACCAATTGACCGGGGCTTAAAATTAATTCTATTAAATCAGGAGTGAAAAAACTCCCTCATTTTCTCGTAAAAGCTTTTATCGTTCTTACCGGGATTTGGTTTGAAATTGACTGACTCACGAAGTTTTTCCAATAATTTCTTTTCTTCTGAGGACAAATGTTGAGGAGTCCACACATTAACATTTACCAAGATATCCCCGCGGCCATAGCTATTAACTGAAGGCAGCCCTTTCCCTTTCAATCGAAGCACTTTACCTCCTTGTGTGCCGGCGTCCAATTTCACTTTGGCCTTCCCTTCCAGGGTAGGTATCTCCACGCTGGTCCCTAAAGCAGCATCAGCGAAATTCACGTAAAGGTCGTAAAGGAGGTGTTGGCCATCGCGGGTCAGTGAATCGTGAGGAGCTTCTTCGATGGCTATTAGCAGATCCCCAGGAATTCCACCGCGTTCTGCAGAATTTCCCTTGCCGGTAACTGTCAGCTGCATGCCTTCGCCAACACCTGCAGGGATATTGATTGAAATCACTTCTTCGCCACGCTCAAGTCCGGAACCTGTGCACTTTTTACACTTATTAGCGATAACCTGACCTTCCCCGCTACACATCGGGCAGGTAGAGGCGGTGCGCATCTGACCAATAAAGGTATTGGTGACACGGTGCACTTGTCCGGAGCCGTTGCAAGTAGTGCATTTGGTAAATGAACCGCCCTCTTGCGCTCCGCTTCCTTTGCATCCTCCACAAGGGATAAACTTGTTGACTTTGATTTTTTTCTCTACTCCGTTGGCAATTTCCTCCAACGTCAACTTGACTTTGATACGAAGATTAGTACCCCGATTAACTCGGCGACCACCTCTCGAACCTCCGCCTCCAAAGAATCCTTCAAACGGACTTCCTTCACCGAACACATCCCCGAAATGCGAAAATATATCATCCATAGACATGCCGCCGCCGGAAAATCCGCCGCCAGCACCTCCGCCTTGATGACCAAACTGATCGTACCGTTTACGTTTTTCGGAATCGCTCAGTACTTCATACGCCTCAGCGGCTTCTTTAAACTTCTCCTCTGCCTCTTTATCGTTCGGATTACGATCCGGGTGATACTTCATAGCCATCTGACGGTAGGCCTTCTTGATATCGCCTTCCGCTGCGTTTTTGGCAACTCCTAAAATTTCGTAGTAATCTCTTTTTGACATGATTCGGAATTATGAGGAGCAACTCAGATGGCGACAATGACTTGTGCGTAACGAAGTACTTTGTCATGTAGAAAATAGCCCTTTGTAACTTCTTCGAGAACTATGCCTTTAGCCGATTCACTAGGGGCAGGTGCTTGTACGATGGCTTCATGAACGTCAAGGTCAAACGGCTTTCCGACTACATCCATTGGCTTCAATCCTTTTGCTTCCAAGGAACTTTTCATCTTATTATAGATCAATTGAATTCCTTCGCTAACGCTATCGGAACCTCCTGCTTTTATCGCCCGTTCAAAATCATCGATGGCGGGTAAAATAGCTAGAAAGATATCTGCTCCAGCCATTTTCACTAGATCCTGGCGTTCGCGAGCTACCCGTTTTTTGTAATTTTCAAATTCAGCTGCTAATCGATAATAATTATCCTGTATAGCCGTCAGTTCCGATTGAACCTTGGCAAGCGGATCTAGTTGCTCGATGGTATCGTTTGGTAATTCCTTTTCTTCGTGAAGGTCGTTACCGGTGTCAGGGGCATGGTTCTCGGCCTGATTGTTTGTCATAGCATTATTGGCAGTTTCGTCTGACATGTTCTTTTTTCGCTTAAAAAATGGCATAATTAATATCGCTCGAAATTATTCAACTATTCTGCCATTGATTTAGAAGGGTCAATTTGTCAGCCATTGAAAACAAAAAACAGAAGGGAAATTCTCCTTCTGTTTCGTTAATCCTCCAAAGAATGGGATTATTTTTTCAATTGCTTTTCGAGCTCTTCATCGAGGGATGGACCACGGAGGTTGCGGGCAATGATGACACCATTACCATCGATTAACCAGTTGGTTGGAATGGACTGGACACCATAGTCGCGACCTGCATCAGAATACCACCATTTCAAATCAGAAACATGGCTAGGCCATTCGAGACCATCCTGTTTGATAGCATTAACCCAAGGCTCTTTTGATTTATCCAAGGACACACCGTAAACGGTAAATCCTTTACCATTTTTGAATGATTTGTCTTTGTATTGCTTATAGGCGCGTACAACGTTGGGGTTTTCTGCCCGACAAGGACCACACCAGGAAGCCCAGAAATCGATAAGCACTACTTTTCCTTTTAATGAAGACAATGGCAGGGCTTTGCCATCAGGAGTTGGCAAGTTAATTTCAGGAGCAATATTGCCGATCTCTGTTCCACGTATCAATGATTGTGAAAATGACGTGTAGGTAGCGAAGACTGCGATCAGGAGAATGAGTGTTCTTTTCATATCAATTCGTTTTAGGTGGGTCGACATTACAAAGTTCTTGCCACTGTTTGCAATATTACTGAAAATCATTGAAAATCAGAAGTTACAAAGTAGCGGAAATAGGCTTCCATTCAGTCATGCCGCAGTATCAGACGCGTTTAATTTGTGCTCCCAGTGCATTCAATCGCTCATCAATACGTTGGTATCCGCGGTCAATTTGTTCAATATTATGAATCACTGATTTGCCATTTGCGGACATAGCAGCGATAAGAAGGGCCACGCCAGCGCGTATATCGGGTGAGGTCATTTGGATCGCACGCAACGGAAAGCGGCGATTAAGTCCGATTACAGTGGCCCGGTGAGGATCACACAGAATGATTTGGGCCCCCATATCTATGAGCTTGTCGACGAAGAACAATCTGCTTTCGAACATTTTTTGGTGAATCAACACTGTTCCGGCAGCCTGCGTAGCAGTAACTAGAATTACGCTTAACAGATCAGGCGTAAAACCAGGCCATATTTGATCGGCTACAGTTAGAATGGACCCATCGATGAACGTATCGATTTCATAATGTTCTTGTCGGGGAATAAACAAATCATCTCCCCGCAGTTCCATTTGAATTCCTAACCGACGGAACACTTCAGGAATCTGACCCAGATTCGGATAGCTCACATCCTTGATGGTGAGTTCAGACATGGTCATGGCGGCCAAACCGATGAAAGAACCAATCTCAATCATGTCTGGAAGCATCTTGTGTTCGGTGCCTTTGAGGGAAGTAACACCTTCGATGATCAGCATGTTAGAACCAATACCTGATATCTTTGCACCCATTCGATTCAGCATGCGGCAAAGTTGCTGCAAGTAGGGTTCGCAAGCGGCATTGTAGATGGTTGTTGTACCCTCTGCCATGACAGCGGCCATAACGATGTTAGCCGTACCGGTAACGGACGCCTCGTCCAGGAGCATGTAGGCGCCTTTCAATTTTTTCGATTTGACCGTATAGAAACTATCATTTTCGGAATAGGCGAATTCAGCGCCTAGACTTTGAAAACCGAGAAAGTGAGTATCCAATCGACGGCGACCTATTTTATCGCCGCCCGGTTTGGGGATTTTAGCATATCCGAAACGGGCAAGCAGGGGCCCAACAATCATGATGGAACCGCGAAGCGCTGCTGCTTGCTTTTTAAAATCGGGTGTTTCGAGATAGTCGAGATTGATGTTCTTCGCTTCAAAAGTAAATTCACCTTTGAGCACTCCCGTTTGTTCCACATGAACACCCAGGTGCTGAAGCAACTCGATTAGCTTATTGACATCACGGATATCAGGGATATTTCGGATAACTACTTTTTCAGGGGTCAGCAACGTTGCGCACAGAATTTGTAACGCTTCATTTTTTGCTCCTTGAGGCACAATCTCACCATGGAGTTCAGTACCGCCTATAACTTCAAAACTATTGCCCATTGTTAGTGAACGGATTACGATGGCAGTAGCTACATTTTACTGCACTACGAAGTAAGCAGGCTACAGCCGATTATGGCATTAAACCATCAAAAGTTTTAAACATGATTTTTAGCTCCGGAAGAAGGAGCATAACAGCAGTTACTTCTTGCGTTTTTTATTATTGCGCTTGGAGTGCTTGATAATCTTGGTACTATTCTCGCGCATCTTTTCTTTACCCATAGCGAGCATTTCAGCAGTATGGTTTAGACGGGCAGTTTCAGAAAGCCGCAATCGATTGTCCGACAATTCTTCTAGGTGAGAAAGGATGGTAGCGTCTTCCACAGAGTCCTTGTTCCATGTAAGGTAAGACAGCTTCATATAGTTAGCCAGATTACGAGCAAACTGCTCTTTCTTTGGACCATCTTCCAGGGAAGAGATGTGACGAATCATGTCCTCCATCGTCTTTCCATAGTATTTATACTGAATATCACTGGTTGGATAAGCGACGCGCGCCGGTTTTAAACGGGAAGCTTCGCGGGCCGGGGCAGGATAAGGTCCATCAACATCGAGTTTATACCCTGATATGATGTGTAAATGATCCCACAACTTATGCTTATAGTCGACTGTTTCACGCACCTGAGGATGCAGATAACCCATGACATTAACAATCATGTTAGCGAGTTGAGTCCGCTTTTCACGGTCTTCCACTTGGACGGCACGTTCCACCATCTTTTGGACATTTCGTCCATACTCAGAAATTATCAGCTGTTCGCGCTTCGTATTGTACTCGACGCTTTCGACCGACGGTTGCAGCCGTTTCGATTTTGCCATTCGGAAAGTTATTTTTCGGAAAAGGCTGCTAAAGCAATCCAATCATTGGAAGGAGCAACCACTTACGATACAAATATAAGGAACTGACCGTCAAACTCCAACTATCTGTAGTTTGGCGAATTTGAGCAACAAATGCTTGTTGCCGACCCCTGGAAAGAAAACCGTTGCTTTCAAATCGGGAGCTTTGCCTTCGACTAGGAGCACTTTCCCCTTCCCAAAGCGTTCGTGAATCACTTCCATCCCTGACTGTATAGCAGAGGAGTCGTCGCCCACAAAATTCCTCACCTCCGATGACGTGACCTTCTTCAACTTGGCCGGAACAGGATTATCCACCACTACCGGCTTGGATGAATTCGATGACTTTGCGGACCCGGTGGATTTAGTATACGTGGTAGGTCTCGCGGAGCGACCAGAGTAACGCTGGTCCCAGCGATTTTCCGATTCTTCAAAGGGAAGTTTGTTCTTGATCGGTCGTGGGCCAACCTCCTGAATGAATTCTTGATCAATTTCCTCGAGAAACCGGCTAGGGTCATTGCTTACCAAGTTACCCCAACGATAGCGCGAGTTAGCGTAGCTTATGGTGAGTTTACTTTCTGCCCTTGTAATGGCCACATAAAAAAGCCTGCGCTCTTCTTCCAGATCCTCTCTGGAATCCAACGACATCTGTGATGGAAAAAGGTTCTCTTCCAATCCAACAACATTAACCGCTTTGAATTCAAGTCCCTTTGCGGCGTGCACTGTCATTAGCGATACAACGTCATCGTTTTTCTCCGCTTCATCATCGGCATCAGTCAGCAAGGCAATGTCCTGCATGAACA
This sequence comes from Candidatus Pollutiaquabacter sp., assembly GCA_947465495.1. Lineage (GTDB taxonomy): Bacteria > Bacteroidota > Bacteroidia > AKYH767-A > 2013-40CM-41-45 > Pollutiaquabacter. The sequence continues at coordinate 7,060 of CANIAS010000020.1, forward strand.
TTTCCAAAGTACGGATTTGATCGGGATCCTGTGACACTTCTTCATCGCCACGTGGCGTAATGCTTCGACCGGTTTCTGTAAATTCACGAATACCATTTAATAATTCCTGCACGTTCTCGTAACGACTTAGTCCTTCCGGAGTCTTATCTTCATACAACTCACGCAACAATCCCGTAGAGGATGCTACCTGACTGGCTAATTCCCATGCGTCGCTTGTTTTCAGCTTGACTTGAAAACTTCGAATGGTAGTGACGAAATCATTGAGACGGCCGAGCGTACCACTGTTAAAACCACCGGCATTCGTAGCAGGATCTGAAAGGATATTCCAGATGGTTGATTCGCGTTCAACGGCTGAAACCACCAACTTATCGATGGTAGTTTTACCGATACCACGAGCCGGCACATTGATAATTCGTTTGACTGCTTCTTCATCGTGTGGGTTAATAATTAGCCGAAAATAAGCCAGCAGGTCTTTGATCTCTTTGCGCTTGTAAAAGGACAGCCCGCCATAGATACGATATGGAATGTTCATTTTACGCAATGCTTCTTCCATAGAGCGAGACTGCGCATTAGTTCGATAAAGAATGGCGAAATCCTTGTTGCGCCATTGATGAGAAACCTTTGCTTCGAAGATAGAATTAGCAACCATCACTCCCTCTTCGTTGTCACTTAAAGCACGTAGCAGTTGTATTCTCTCACCGTGCTCGTTGGCAGTCCAAACTGTTTTTTTAATTTGCTTCTGATTCTTGGCAATGACGCAATTAGCAGCTTGCACGATCATGTTGGTGGAACGGTAGTTTTGTTCCAACTTGAATACCTTTAAATCAGTAAAGTCCCTTTCGAATGAAAGTATGTTTTGAATATTAGCACCGCGGAACGCATAGATGGATTGGGCATCGTCCCCCACAACACAAATATTTTCAAAGGCAGCGGCCAGTTTTTTTAAGATACTGTATTGCGCATAGTTGGTGTCCTGAAACTCATCCACCATGATGTACTTGAACTTATGCTGATATTTATGAAGCGCCTCTGGAAATTTCGTCAGCAGGACGTGCATGTTGTAGAGCAGATCATCGAAATCCATTCCCGATGCACGAAAACATCGCTTGACGTACAGTTCGAAGAGCAGTCCAACTTTCGGGCGACCAGAAGCAATATCGTCGCTAATAAAGCTTACGTTTTGTTGGTACTCCTGCCAGGAATAGAGGTTATTCTTAGCGGCGGAGATCCGATTAAGAACAACATCCGGTTTATAGATTTTGTCATCAAGTCCTTGTTCACGCAACAGATCCTTCATTAAACTTTTTGCATCATCCGTATCGTAGATGGTGAAGTTGGACGGATAACCGAGATTACCGGCTTCAATACGCAGGATCTTGGCAAAGACGGCGTGGAAGGTCCCCATCCAAAGGTTTCGGGCTTCTCCACCGACCACCGTTTCAATACGTCCGCGCATTTCCTTGGCGGCTTTATTGGTAAAGGTCAAGGAAAGGATATTAAACGGGTCTACACCTGAACGTATGAGATGAGCGATTCGGTACGTCAGCACCCTTGTCTTCCCAGAACCTGCTCCGGCGATAATCATGACGGGACCATTTAGTTGGGTGACAGCAGCTCGCTGCGGTTCGTTGAGTTCGTCTAAGTAGTTCATGGAATAAGATCGGGGATAATCAAACCGCAAGGTGAACGTACGGCAAACCGGGAAAAAGCGGAAATAACGCTAAAAGCACCGATTATTTACTCAAAAGTACCTATTTATCAACCTATGAATTTAATCTGAAGCATTTATTAATCAACAAATAGCGGGTTTTAGGCTAACCGATCATCGTTTAATGCTTTCTGGTCTTTCTCTTGGTAAAATCAGGATGGAGTATTATCTTTGCGCACCTTTTTAAAACAGCACGCGGAGAATGCTGATCTGCCTAGGTCGGTAGAAAAGGGAAAAAAGAACCATTTATACCAAAAAAATGCCAGTAAAAATCCGTTTGAGTCGCCATGGTAAGAAGCACAATGCTTACTACCACATCGTAGTGGCTGACAGTCGTGCTCCGAGGAATGGTAAGTTCATCGAGGTAATCGGTGACTACAATCCCAACACGAACCCTGCTACGATTAACATTAACCATGAAAAAGCCATCACGTGGCTAAATAATGGTGCACAGCCGACAGAAACTTGTCGTGCAATCCTTTCTTACAAAGGTGTGCTATTTCACAATCACTTACTAAAGGGTGTTACTAAAGGCGCCCTGACTGCAGAGCAAGCAGAAGCTAAATTTCAGCAGTGGCTGCAGGAGAAATCCATTAAAGTCGACGACAAGAAGAAGCGCGTTTCAAGTGCTACTCAGAAGACCATGGAAAGCCGTATGGCAGAAGAGCAGAAAAAGAAAGAGGCCAAACTTGAAGCAATCCGCGTCAAGTACACGCCGCCTCCAGCTGAAGAAGCTCCAGCAGTTACTGAAAGCGAAGCCTCCGCTGAAGGAGAAGCTCCTGCAGAAGCTTAATTTCACCCTAACTAATGATAAAAGCTGCGTGTATTCCACGCAGCTTTTTTTATTTTAGCTGAACGATATCCACCATGAAAACGATCATACTCGATGACTTGACGCACATAGGCTTTATCGTGAAACCCTATGGTTTCAAAGGGGAGTTGATCATCGGATTGGAGTCGTTGGATGCGGATGATTTTCCAAATACCGGCTATCTATTTATCCGATTGGAAGGGTTGCCAGTACCATTCAAAATCAAGCATGTTTATAGTAAAAACGGACATCTGATTATAGCCGTGGACGAGATCAATGACGAAGCGGCAGCCAAACCCTTGAATGGGCTAGAACTGTACCTTGATTTACCGGATGGAATCGATAACAATAATGCACCTTCATTCGAAGAACTCGTCGGTTATTCCGTCATCGACGATGTTGCCGGACCAATCGGGATCATAGCGTCCATCGAAGAACTTCCGATGCAGCTCATTGCTCAATGCATTCGCAACGGACAGGAGATCCTTTTTCCACTTAACGAATCCATCGTGCACACCATCGAAACGGAAGCGAGAATCATCCGGGTGAATTTACCAGATGGACTTATCGATGTTTATTCTTAAATGCTAGTAGCAAAACACATCCACCTTGCTATTTCAATAACGTATGCCTGAAACCACCTTCCGATTCCGGCAATTTACCATCCATCAAGACAAGTGCGCCATGAAAGTTGGCACAGATGCTGTATTGCTTGGATCTTGGATAAATACTGGATATGCGGACCGCATACTGGACATAGGAACTGGAACTGGGCTACTAGCATTGATGCTAGCGCAACGCTGCGCTGCATTAATAGAAGCAATTGATATCGATGAAGGCGCTTATCAGCAAGCAAAAGAGAATTTTCGAATTTCTCCATGGTTCGAACGTCTTTATATTTTCCGTCGCTCATTGCAGGAATTCGCCTTAGCTTCGACGTTCAAATATGACCTAATCGTCAGTAATCCACCGTATTTTCAGCAGGCATCCAAACCATCAGAAGAATCAAGAACGACTGCACGACACTCAGACACTTTGCCGTTTATTGATCTGATCGATGGAGTGAAGAAGCTGTTGTTGCCCAACGGAAGATTTTGTGTGGTGTTACCACTTAAAGAAGGCATGGAATTCATGGACCTGGCGCAAAGTCGAGGATTGTTCTGTCACCGCATTGCACGTGTGAAGACCGTCGCCGACAAACCCGAAAAACGACTACTGATGGAATTCAACCTACACTTCGGCTTGCTGACTGAGGAAGAAATCGTCATTCAAGAGGACGACCACACCTTTAGTCGTCAATATCTTGAGCTCACTAAAGACTATTACATCCAGCTCAAGCCAACTCCTCCAGCGACTCTGTAAAGTGAACGCCGTACTCTTCGAGCTCTGTGAGAACTGGCTTGCATATTTCAGCCTCTACAGGGATGCAAACACCCGTTTGGGTAATCGTACCCTTCAAGATATTTCGAGCAGCGATCCCAACGGGCAAGCCTACTGTTTTTGCCATTGCGGTATGGATGTCATCATCACCAATCACAACCAGCGATGAGCATCGACGGAATTTTTTTACGCCGACAACATACTCAAAACGATGCTGCATGACAATCATATCCTTGTCCCCGGGCTTCAATTTCCATTTCGCTTCCAGCAACTGCTGAAGAATCTGTGCAGGCGTAGCGCTTTTCAAACCGATCAACTGCGTCGATAGCAAACCCGTCCACAGCACACGTTGCATCACGTCACTATCAAGTGCAATACCACAGAAATCAGCGACCGCTTGTTCCAACGAAGTTACTGACGATGTCATTGGCAGATAACTTTCCACCAACTGCGCATAGGTCATGCTTTCAGAATTCTCCACCACGTAAGTATCATCGGTCAGACCAAGTCGAACGAAAATATCCCATGACGCGCAGTATCCGGATTGGCGCAATGTTCCACGTAATAGTGTAGGAATGGATTCGATGCCATAGGTCTTGCGGTAAGACAACGAATCACGGTTGGCATAGCCATCAAAGCTCCCTAATCCCTCGACAACAACAGGCACAACTTGACCAAAGAGTCGATTGTACGGGATGTATTTATACTTACCCTTCTCGATATAGCGCGCTGTGCCATGGCCTGCGAGAATAACGTTACGCGGATTCCAGGAAAATTTATAGCCCCACGGATTGTCATTGGATTCGGGAGCGACCAAACCGCCAGTATACGAATAGAAGGCATTTAATTCTCCGCCATGATCATTGATGTCACGGATAATTTCCATCGCGCTCATGTGATCGATGCCAGGATCGAGCCCGCATTCATTCAACAAAATAACTCCTTTTCGAATTGCCTCCTCGTGCAACGCCTCCATGTCAGGAGTGCTATAGGAAGCTGTTACCAAACTCTTACTGAACTTAACACAAGCATGTGCAACAGAAAGGTGCATGTGTGCTGGAAGCAGGGAGATGACGATGTCAGCCCGGAGCACTTCCACCTCAGTTTGTGCAGGATCATGAATATCGAATTGAATCGGTCGCGCAGAAGCATGTCCTTTTGTTTTTTCCAGGACTACCGAAAGAGAAACATCGCCAATGGTAACTTCCCAGTTTTCCGTAGGGGCATGCTTCAGCAGGTATTCAATTAACATGGTAGCGGATCGTCCGGCACCAATCAAGAAGATTTTTTTCATGCGTGTACGAAGGTACGGGCTAACCGAAGACCAAGGAGCCAACGTAAGACAAAAATTTGCCGGGGTACTGTTCCTGTCAAGCGCCCATATTAGCAGCTCCTTACCACGAATGCATGTACCTTCATGGGGAAACAACCAGGTTTTATTAATTGAGTATAATGTCAAAAACAAGTCTAAAAACCGATACCTGAAGGTGTAAGAAAAAGGATGTCGCTGGATTCACAACAGGAAAATAAATCAACTCCATAGTACGAATTGGCCGTGTCGCACCAAAAAGCAAGTAAACCACTGTAATTCAAGTATTTTATTATCAAAGCGACGCTAAAACGGGGATAATCCGAATCGACTCATTACTACTTTTTACCTATCTTTGCGCCATGATAGCTCGGACGATAGTCATAGCTGGCGGTGTATTTTCTGCCGTTGCTGTAATGCTGGGAGCATTCGGTGCACATGGACTGAAGAACAAGATTTCTTCGGAGCAACTACAGGTATTCGAAACCGGTGTCCGTTATCAGATGTATCATGCTTTCGCATTGATTCTACTTGGGCTGCTTGCAGACCGCTTTCCACATCCTTTGCTTAGAACAGCCGGTTATTTCATGATGATCGGAATTCTTTTATTCTCAGGTTCTATTTATTTACTCGCAACGCGCGAATTGATGGGTATCGACTCCTGGAAGAGCTTCCTGGGTCCAATCACACCCATTGGTGGGCTCTGTCTAATCCTCGGCTGGATTTGTATGAGCTGGGGTGTTTATAGATCCAATATCTTATAATCGATTCAATCTACTATGAAACGTACGCTGATTATCGCATTTGTAATCTTGTCTTTTGCAGCTTGCAAACGTCAACAGATGGCCAGAACCGCCAATGCCCGTTCATTAGGCAACACAGACCCGCTATCTCGTCCCTATTCCACACTTCCTGCCGGAGTACAACTACCCGGTGACGAGGCGGTTGCAGGTGACCAGGGCAATGGTGCAGTTTCCATTGAAATGCAGGAAGTTACCTATCGTTATTTGGTTTCCTTCTATTCCGAAGCAAGTGGGATAGACTATCAAGGACTTACTACGTTTGAAACGTGGGTCGTTGATTATGGAAAGAACCTTCAGCTGACAATTGCGTATGACAAAATTCCTTGGGGGCGCGAAGGCGAAACCGAAGTTTGTTTCAAACTTTCTGAACTGAACGAAAAACAACAAGCTGAATTCGTAGCAGCCGCCAACGAAAAGCTAAAATCAGTACAGCGGGTACACACCTATGAGAACCAACCTTGCAAGCACCAAAAGCGTCCTTGACATTTTGTAACCTGCAAATCCTACATTACCAAACCAAAGACTACAAAACCTACAGAACATGAATGAATACGGATTGAAAGCCAAGGATGCGACCATCGCCGATTTGGGTATCCGACATGTTGCAGATGCCTACTGGAACCTTACTCCCGCAGAATTGGTGGAAGAAACCATCGTACGCGGAGAAGGTGTATTGACGGATACGGGTGCACTGGCCGTCGATACCGGCAAGTTCACCGGCAGATCTCCCAAAGACAAATTCATCGTATGCGATGAAATGACCGAGAAGTCTGTCTGGTGGGGTGATATCAATATCAAATTTGACGCTGAGCGTTTTGACCGGCTATACAGTAGAGTTGCCGCTTACTTGCAAGACAAAACTATTTACGTTCGTGATGCCTATGCTTGTGCTGACCCTGCTTATCGTCTGAATATTCGTGTAGTAACGGAATCACCTTGGCAGAATCTCTTTTCAAACAACTTGTTTCTTCGTCCTACCAAAGACGAAATTCTAAAAACCGTTCACGCCGATTGGAACATTATCTGCGCTCCAGGTTTCCATGCCAATCCCGAGATTGATGGTACACGCCAGAGCAATTTCGCCGTGATCAACTTTACAAAGCGTATCATCCTGATTGGAGGCACTGGCTATACAGGAGAAATCAAAAAAGGAATATTCTCTGTTCTGAATTATGTTTTACCTCATGACAAGAACGTTTTGAGCATGCATTGTTCCGCCAACATTGGTAGCAAAGGTGATACTGCGGTCTTCTTCGGTCTTTCCGGTACAGGAAAAACGACTTTATCAGCCGACCCTAATAGAGGATTGATTGGTGACGACGAGCACGGATGGGCGGAAAATTCTGTGTTTAATTTCGAAGGTGGTTGCTACGCCAAGTGCGTCAACCTAACTAAAGAAAAAGAGCCACAAATTTTCAATGCCATACGTTTTGGTGCTATCGTCGAGAACATTGAGTTTATTGAAGGTACCACTACTGTCGACTACGACAACATTTCCAAAACAGAAAACACCCGGGTTGCATATCCTATCGATCATATTGACAATGCGATTGAGCCTTCAGTGGCAGGTATTCCTAAAAATATTTTCTTCCTCACCTGTGATGCATTCGGCGTATTGCCTCCTATTTCCAAATTAGATGCCGGCCAGGCGATGTATCACTTCATTTCCGGATATACCGCTAAAGTAGCAGGTACCGAAGTGGGTATTACCGAGCCGACGACCACATTTTCTGCCTGTTTCGGTAAAGCATTTTTACCCTTGCATCCGACCAAGTACGCAGAGTTGTTGGGAGAAAAACTGAAGAAGCACCATGTTAACGTTTGGCTGGTGAACACCGGATGGTCAGGCGGATCCTACGGCGTAGGTTCCAGAATGAAACTTTCCTACACACGCGCTTTGATTACTGCTGCCTTAAATGGAGAGCTTGACAAAGTTGCTTATGAGACCATGCCAGTTTTCGGATTGTCCATGCCAACTACATGTCCAGAGGTGCCTACCGAATTGCTGAATCCGCGTAACACCTGGAAAGACAAAAACGAGTACGATGCAAAATCAGCATCTCTCGCTGCTAAATTCGTAAAGAACTTCGAGCAATATGCTGACTTCGCCAACGAGGAGATAATGAATGCAGCTCCGAAGGCAGCCGTTAGCGCGTAACTTCTAATACATCCATTGAAAAGGTGTGCCCACGCACACCTTTTTTTATGAATCCGTTTCGACACCATGTCTGCACTCTTCTATACGGAAAAAGAACTTTCATCCGTGGTACAGATTCCACCGGATGAAGCGAAGCATTTGATTAAAGTGCTGCGTCATGACAAGGGCGACGAAATTTTTTTTACCGATGGTAAAGGAACACTCTATACGGCTGTACTGGAGGAGACCAACTACGAATTCTGCCTGGCCCGAATCATACGCAAGTCGGATGGACATGGTCGTCGGGATTTCCGACTTCACATCGCTATTGCACCTACAAAAAATACAGACCGACTGGAGTGGTTCCTGGAAAAAGCAACTGAAATTGGCGTAGATGAAATCACGCCTATCATTTGCCGCAGGTCCGAGCGTCGTGAATTGAAAACTGATCGATTACAAAAAATTCTGATTGGAGCGATTAAGCAATCGTTTCAAACGTATCTACCAAGACTGAACGAGCCGACAGAGTTCACTGCTATTTTATCGAAAAGTGCAGACCAACGTTTCATCGCCCATTTGGAAAAAACAAATCCGCAACAATTAAAAGACGTTTGTCAAAAAGGAAAAGAGGTATTGATTCTCATCGGTCCGGAGGGAGATTTTCATGCTGATGAACTTGTAGCGGCAAAAACAGCAGGATTCGTACCTACTGCCATGGGCTTTACACGGTTGCGAACGGAAACCGCTGGGGTGATGGCCAGTGCCATTCTATCCATGATCAATCAATAAATGTTTCCGATATTAGCAGTATTGGATATTCTCCTTCAACTCCCGGCATGATACGTAAGATCCTTCTACTTTGCTTTATGCTATGGTCCATCGGGTGCTTTGCTACGGATTATTCGTATCGCGTCGCTATCTTGAAATACAACGGGGGCGGAGATTGGTACGCAAATTTGGAAACTTCTTTACCGAACCTGATCAAGTATTCCAACGATCAGTTACATACCTCCATTGATCCCGAGCAGGCGATTGTTGAGGTCGGAAGTCCAGAAATCTTCAATTATCCCTTTGTGCACATGACGGGCCACGGCAATTGGATGCTCAGCACTGCAGAGGCCGAAAATTTACGTAAATACCTGATTGGCGGTGGTTTTTTGCATATTGACGATAACTATGGTTTAGACGGCTATGTCCGTCCTCAATTGAAAAAAGTGTTTCCAGAGTTGCAACTGGTTGAGCTACCCTTCTCCCACCCTATTTATCATCAGAAATTCGAATTTAACAACGGTTTACCTAAAATTCACGAGCACGATCAAAAGCCCCCACAAGGATTTGGACTTATTTACGAAGGTCGCCTGGTTTGCTTCTACTCCTACGAATGTGATTTGGGAGACGGTTGGGAGGATTATGAAGTACATAAAGATTCGCCAGACGCCCATATTAAGGCATTAAAAATGGGTGCGAATTTATTGGAATACGTTTTCAATCGTCCATCCACCAACAAGTGATCAAATTCTAGTGTGGGTAACGATTTTTTCAGTTCATTTGCAACCGACGAACACACCACAAAAGTGACACACACACCGTCCACTAGATTACTTTGGGAAGAACTCCGGCAGCATTTAGGTAAGCTGGAGGAGCTAATGGAATCCACTGTCTTCATTTATCAGGCTGGCGGCATTCATGAATACCCGTCACTACCTGCCAGACAGCGAGCCATGATTTACAAGACTTATTCCTTGATGTCTGTGGTTCGAAACGAAGTCTGAATAGCGCCTTATTCGTCCAATTAAAATACACTACAAAAAAATCCCGGCCTTTCGACCGGGATTTTATCGTTAGTGTCAGATTGGTTATTTAACTACCGCCTGGAAGTTGGCGTCCGAAAACCATTTGATGAATTCGCGGTCCGAAGCAGCCATTGATTTCATGGAGGCATCTTTACCAACACAGACTTTTAGATTACTGATAACACCAGCAGCATCGCCTTTACGTGCAGAAATTACTGCCTTGAGGTAAGCACCCATGGCGGTATCACCATCTTTCGAAGTACTGATGGTTGACATTGCTCCATCTTTATCACCCGAAAGCAACTTTGCCAATGATTCATTGAAACTAGCAGCACCTGACAGGTTAGAAACAGCTGAACCGTAGTTACCATTACGGATATCAAGGATACCCATGTTGAATTTAACTTCAGGACCAGCGCCTGCGGCAGTAGCATACGAAGCAGCGGCATTCTTGCGATCGCCTTGTCGGCTATAGCAAGCACCCATGTTGTTTTTAACCATGGTGTTTCCACTGTTGAGTTGATCAGCCTTTTGGAATTCCGTCATAGCACCATTGACATCACCATTATTGAATAGTGCGACACCAACGTTGTTGGAGCAACGCCAGTCTTGTGGATAGATGCGTTCTGCAGCCCGGTAGATGGTCAGCTTATCATTGTTATCCTGAGCCAGTTTTCCAGCATAAAGAATTTCTTCAAGGCTAAGAGAATCAGGAGAGGTTTTAGCTAAGGCTGAGATTTCATCATCAGAACGACCTACTTTATCAGCATTGATGGTGATTGCTGAGCGACGTAATTTAGGAAGTACACCTTCGGCGATTTCGGTGTATGCTTTGCCCATTTTCTTGATTTCCATTTCACGGGCTTCAGGGTCTGTGTTGGAAGCAACGATACGCAGGATCATGTCACGTTGTGGCATTGTACTTTCCTGCATCAGGCGCTGAAAGCCTGCCCAATCCTCGTTCGTAGCGTTCTTCGTGAAAAAAGAGCTATCCACTGGCATCGACATCTTCATTTTCTTAAACATCCCTGAAACGTATTTCGCGGAAGCTTCAGCACGATTCGTTGCAAGGTCTGAGTTGATTTTTTCGGTGCCATCAGGAGAAGCATTTCCCATGATGTTCATTCCTTTCAGTACATAGGGAGCTACCATCATCGCCTTAACTGCGCTGTCGAGCAATGCAAATTCAGACTTATTACTGATGTTACAATCCTTCACCTTGAAATTAGGGTTCACCTTACTGGTATTAATCAAATAGTACATGGTAGCATCGTAATTGGCAGGAACGATACGAACGTATTGATCTTTTGCACCAATTACCTTCTCATCGTGCTGAACCAGCAAGGGTGTGACAATGGTACCATCTGCAATTTTCACAACGCCCAACTCTTTGGATTTTTTTCCTTGAGCGCCCATCACTTTGACCATTACGTCTGCACTACGCATATCTTCAGTATAGGCGATTTTGTCTGAGTAGGTAAAACTGCCGCCAGCCTTCATGTTGATTTTATTACCAGGGGTAAGTGATTTCTCACCAACATTGGTAACTGACTTGAAGTTGTGTTCTCCTGACGCTGATTTGATGGAAGGAGTAACAGTAGCATCTACTTTCTTAGCGAAATACTTGGCAGGATAGGCTCCTTTGATAGAAATAGCAACGCTATCGCCATGTAATTCAAGCGGATTGGGAGTCACTTCATGCTTTACTACGCTAAAGTTCTTTGTCATTTTGCCAAGGCCGTTACAGCCGACAATTGCCAAGCTTAACAACGTATAAGCAAGCACTTTAAATTTAGAATTCATGTCTCTTGTAGGGGTTAAAATAGTGTGGGAAAAATGTTGCGCAATATTAAAAAATAAATCAATTCTAAAGACCTACAAATTAACTTTTTGAGGCTCTCTTCCGCTCGTTTTCGTCAAGTATAATCTTTCGAATACGAATGGCTTTGGGCGTTATTTCAAGGTATTCATCTTTCTCGATGTATTCCATGGCTTCTTCCAGGGAGAAATTGATTTTAGGCGTAATCCGAACGTTGTCGTCGCTGCCGGAAGCCCTCATGTTCGTAAGCTTCTTGGTGCGGGTTACATTCACGATCATGTCGCCAGGACGGCTGTTTTCCCCGATAACTTGTCCGGCGTAAATCTCTTCACCCGGCTCAATGAAAAACCGCCCTCTATCTTGTAAATTATCAATGGAATATGCCGTTGACTTACCTTTGTCCATCGAGATCAAGACACCGTTGATACGACCAGGGATATCACCTTTCCAGGGTTCATAGCCCTTGAAACGGTGAGCGATGATGGCTTCACCTTGAGTGGCAGTCAACAAGTTGTTACGCAAACCAATCACTCCGCGGGCCGGAATACTGAATTCAAGATGAATAATATCCCCTTTAGGTTCCATGATCAACAGTTCGCCTTTACGTTGAGTAACTTGGTCAATAACTGCTCCGCTGAATTGCTCAGGAACATTGACGGTTAGCATCTCAATCGGCTCGTTTTTTTGTCCATCGATTTCTTTAATGATTACCTGAGGTTGTCCGACCTGCAATTCATATCCTTCGCGACGCATGGTCTCGATGAGAATTGACAAGTGCAAAACACCTCGGCCAAACACGTTGTGAGTATCCGGGGAATCCGTTTCCTGTACGCGCAAAGCCAGGTTCTTTTCCGTCTCTTTCATGAGTCGATCGCGTACGTGACGAGAGGTTACGAATTTCCCTTCTTTACCAAAGAAAGGAGAGTTATTAATAGTAAACAGCATACTCATAGTCGGCTCATCGACAGCAATGGTTGGCAGTGCTTCTGGATTTTCAAAATCAGCGATGGTGTCACCAATATCGAATGATTCAAGTCCAACAACCGCACAGATATCTCCGGCATCGACAAATTCTTTTTTGCTTCGTCCTAATCCTTCGAAGCTATGAATCTCCTTAATGCGTGACCTCAAAATAGTTCCATCGCGTTTTACCAAGGAGATTGGTGATCCTTCTTTCAAGGTACCACGGAATACACGTCCGATGGCGATACGTCCTACGTAGCTAGAATAATCTAGTGACGTGATGAGCATCTGCGGTGTTCCGGTATGTTTAGGAGATGGAGGGATGTGCGAAATAATGGCATCTAGCAAATCGATGATATCTTCCTTTGGTTTTTTGTAATCGGTACTCATCCAACCTTGCTTGGAAGAGCCGTAGAGCGTAGGGAAATTCAATTGATCTTCTGAAGCGTTCAAGTTGAAGAATAATTCAAATACCTGCTCGTGTACTTCTTCCGGACGACAATTTTCTTTATCAACTTTATTGATAACGACAATCGGTTTGAGTCCGCGTTCCAGGGCCTTTTGCGTCACAAAGCGGGTTTGGGGCATTGGTCCTTCGAATGCATCCACCAGCAACAGTACACCATCCGCCATGGACAATACACGCTCCACTTCACCGCCAAAGTCGGCGTGGCCAGGGGTATCTATAATATTGATTTTAACTCCTTTATAACGAATGGAGACGTTTTTTGCAACGATGGTAATTCCACGTTCCCGTTCGAGATCGTTGTTATCGAGGATAAGTTCACCGAACTCCTGGTTGTCGCGAAACAACTTGGCTTGGTGTAACATCTTGTCGACGAGGGTAGTCTTCCCGTGGTCAACGTGGGCAATAATAGCTATGTTTCTGATTTCCATGTAGTGAGCGCTAAACGCGGGCGCAAAGGTACGGTTAATAAAGGAGTTAACCGATAAATATATTCAAGGTTCAAAGTGCCGCTGCGACGGAATTAAATCCGTCTCCATAATTACTTCAAAAATTTAAGTAGTAAAACCAACGGGCGCTTCGACAAGCTCAGCGCCCATTTATTGGACTTTGAACGATCCATAATTACTTCAAAAATTTAAGTAGTAAAACCAACGGGCGCTTCGACAAGCTCAGCGCCCATTTATTGAAGGTTGACCTTTGAACTAATAGTCAATCTTGAATCTTGAAACAATCAATGCAGAACCATACCCATTGACCAGTACTTCGGTCGCCGAGCTGGCAATTTGTCAATTATTGGCGAATTTTAACTTAAATCGACATTCTCAATGCCGAAACATAGATTTCAACCTTTTTTGCTTTTTCCCGTAGTAGGGCTACCTTTGCAACCCCTTAAAAATCGGAATTGATATGCAAAATTTCCTCTATTTAGTACCCGTGCTCGGCATCGTCGGCTTGATTTACATGTTCATCAAAGCCAGTTGGGTGACCAAGCAAGATGCCGGAGATGCAAAAATGCAAGGCATTGCTACTGCAATTGCTGAAGGCGCTATGGCCTTTTTACGAGCAGAATACCGCATCCTGGCCATTTATATGGTGATTGCTGGTACCGCTCTAGGAATCCTTTCTCAGGTGGTAGAAACATCTCACATCCTTATCGTGATGTCATTCGTCACCGGTTGCATTTTCAGCGCCCTTGCTGGATTCATCGGAATGCGCATCGCTACTAAAGCAAACGTGCGTACTACTCAAGCAGCCCGCACCTCCTTGGCTAAAGCGCTCAATGTCTCCTTCTCCGGTGGACTCGTCATGGGCCTTGGCGTTGCAGGACTTGCCGTGCTTGGATTAAGCCTACTCTTCATTTTCTTGTACAGTAAATTCATGGGTGGAGCATGGACCTCCTCCGAAGATATGACCCGAGTGCTAGAAGTCCTTGCAGGATTTTCCGTAGGAGCAGAATCCATCGCTCTCTTTGCACGAGTTGGAGGCGGAATTTATACCAAAGCTGCTGACGTAGGTGCTGACCTCGTTGGTAAGGTTGAAGCAGGCATACCTGAAGACGATCCACGCAACCCAGCCACCATTGCCGACAACGTCGGTGACAACGTCGGTGATGTAGCCGGTATGGGTGCCGATTTGTTTGGCTCTTATGTGGCCACCGTTCTTGCTTCCATGGTGTTGGGCAACTACATCATCCGCGACATGGGCGGCAGCATCCAGGACGCTTTTGGGGGAATCGGTCCAATCTTGTTGCCGTTGGCGATTGCCGGCATTGGCATCATTGCTTCCATCCTCGGGTCTTTCCTCGTTAAAGTGGGAGACAATGCACAAGCCAATCCAAACACGGTTCAAAGTGCGCTCAACCGCGGAAACTGGATCTCCATCCTGATTGCTCTGGTAGCATCCTACTTCCTTATCATCAACATGCTCCCTTGCGAAATCACCATGAAGGTGTTCAATGGCGGCGAGTTCAACGAGATGACCACCTCTTCCATGAACGTGTTTTGGGCCGTTGTAATCGGCATGTTCGTCGGTGGAGCCATTTCCTATATTACCGAATTCTACACCGGACTTGGTAAACGTCCAGTAATGTCCATCGTTCAGAAATCAGCCACTGGCGCAGCGACCAACATCATCGCAGGTCTTGGCATGGGGATGCTCTCCACCGCTACTCCAGTGATTCTATTCGCCGGTGCTATTTGGGGTGCATATGCCTTAGCCGGATTTTATGGTGTAGGTATCGCAGCTTCTGCGATGATGGCTACTACCGCCATGCAATTGGCCATTGACGCATTCGGCCCTATCGCCGACAACGCAGGCGGTATCGCTGAAATGAGTGAGCTTCCGTCGGAAGTACGCGAGAAAACAGACGTACTCGACTCGGTTGGTAATACTACCGCTGCCATTGGAAAAGGATTCGCTATTGCATCTGCAGCACTTACTGCGCTTGCCTTGTTTGCAGCGTATGTGACCTTCACCGGTATCAACGGCATCAACATTTTCGACGCAAAAGTACTTGCAGCCCTCTTCATCGGAGGCATGATCCCGGTTGTTTTCTCAGCGCTTGCCATGAATTCAGTCGGAAAAGCCGCCATGGACATGGTGAATGAAGTTCGTCGTCAGTTCCGTGAAATTCCGGGCATTCTCGAAGGAACCGGCAAACCAGAATATGGTAAGTGTGTACAGATTTCTACAAAAGCCGCCCTACGCGAAATGATGCTGCCAGGTGTCATCACCATCGTAAGCCCGATTATCATCGGTATGGTCATGGGCCCTGAAGCCTTAGGAGCCTATATGGCGGGTGTGACGGTGAGTGGTGTACTTTGGGCGATCTTCCAAAACAACGCCGGTGGCGCTTGGGACAATGCTAAGAAATCCTTCGAGAAGGGAGTTGAAATCAACGGCCAAGTTTATTATAAAAAATCAGAGCCGCACAAGGCAGCTGTTGTTGGTGACACAGTAGGTGATCCTTTTAAAGACACCTCCGGCCCATCGATGAACATCCTTATCAAATTAACCTCACTGGTCGGTCTGACTATCGCACCTTTAATTGCCATGAATCCAGGTGGAGAAGAGTGCGGCATGGGCCAAGGTTGCGACATGGACAAGATGGAATGCCATAGCATGATGAATGCTTGTCCTGAAAGCAAATTATGTGAAATGGACAGCATGGGTAATTACACCGTAGACGCTAACGTTTGTGCTTCTTGGATGGCAGAATACAGTCTTGACTCCACCATGTGCATTTCTAACGGAAATGGTCGTTGTACCATTAGCAAAGCTGCTATGGAAAAAATTCACCACGGCTCTGGCGAAATGGCAAGTTGCGGAGGAATGACCAAAGGCATGAATTGCGAAATGGATACCGATGGTAATTGTCTTGTTGACCCTGCAACATGTGAGGCCTGGGTTAAAGCAGGTAAAATCACGAAAGAAGACTGCATCAGTTGCAATAATGGCAAATGCACCATTCGCAAGTCGGCCATGAACTGTTCCGTTAATGGCAATGAGAAAAAGGATTGCTGTAAAAAGTAAACAGATCATATTGACAACTAAAAGCCCTGGAACCTTCCGGGGCTTTTTTCGTTAAAAGCGCCGTACCAGCCAATCGTATTCCCATGATTAAAATTTCAAAATGCCTTCCGTTAGTTATTGCCGGACTTTTATTTGGGGCAACGTTACCCTCCAATGCCCAAGTGGTGCCTGTCATCACGGATGATTTTGAATCCTATTCTCCATATCAGGTTTGCCCCAATTACCTTACAGACATTCAGGTATATCCTATACATGGAACAAACAACTCTCAAGGACTTCGATCCTTCATGAATTCTTTTGATTCCAAAGATTCCTTGGTAATTGACTGGGTGAAACCCTTACCCTCAGCATATATAGCCTTTGATTTCCGCATGATGGAAGCCTCCGCACTCTACCCCAATATTCCGGCTACGCTGGACAACGGTGACCAATTTAGTCTGCGGTACACCAGCGATAATCAAACATGGATCACACTTCAAAATTGGAAGGCCAACAACTTTACTCCAATCACCGCATTCACACACATTCAGCTTTCTGTTCCACCCTGCGATTCAGCAAAGTTCAAATTCGTAATCACTCGTACCGGTAATCCTAACGACTATTTTGTAGACATTGACAATCTGGATATTAGCAACAATTACGTTGGACTTGGGGCTGCCGCTCCCGCCAATGAACTTTCAGTTTCGCCGTCACCATTCAACGATTTCATTCGAATTCAAGCACCATTAACGCGAGCCTATCAATTCGAACTAATCGACATGCACGGCAAACTAGTTGCTAGCGGGGAACTCTCCGGTGAAGAAACATTGGTAAGAACGAGTGATTTACCCATTGGAAGCTACATGGTTTACATCACAGGTGCTGACCGTGTTAAAACCTTCCGGGTGATAAAAGCACAGTAATTATTTACGATCCAGAGTAACGAACGAATAGTCGAATTCGTTTTTTTCGTCGGCTTTAAAGTCCTGACAATCCACCTCCAGCCATTCCGATGCTTTAAGCGAAGGAAAGTACGTATCGCCATCAATCACGCAATGAACGCGCGTAA
The DNA here is from genome assembly GCA_947465495.1 of Candidatus Pollutiaquabacter sp. Lineage (GTDB taxonomy): Bacteria > Bacteroidota > Bacteroidia > AKYH767-A > 2013-40CM-41-45 > Pollutiaquabacter. Next base: position 24,831 of record CANIAS010000020.1, read on the forward strand.
GATAAATCCGTTCCACCAACGGTAGTGACTCCTGGAAGACCTCTCCTCCACCAAATACGAATACTTCACTATCGCCGGCAGCAACATGCAAAGCTGCTTGTAGTGAATCGACCACCAAACACCCTTCGGGTGCATACGACTTATTGCGTGTGATAATTACATTGGTTCTTCCAGGCAATGGTCGACCGATGCTCTCATACGTCTTCCTACCCATGATCAAATGATGTCCCATGGTAAGCGCCTTCACGCGTTTCAAATCAGCCGACAAGCGCCAGGGCAATTGATTGCCGGTGCCGATAACATGATTTTCTGACAATGCGACGATGATAGAGAGCATAGGATCAAATAGCAACAGCACCCTTTATGTGAGGATGCGGATCGTAATTTTCGATGACTAAATCTTCGAAAGAATATTTGAAAATATCTTTTATATCTGGATTTAATTTCAAGATCGGTAACCGACGCGCTTCGCGCGATAATTGAAGTTCAACTTGTTCGAAGTGATTCTTGTAGATATGCGCATCGCCCAGTGTGTGAACGAACTCACCCGGTTGCAGGTCGCACACCTGTGCGATCATCATAGTCAATGCCGCATAAGAAGCTATATTGAACGGAACGCCAAGGAATATATCAGCGCTTCGCTGATACAATTGACACGACAGTTTGCCGTTGGCCACATAAAACTGAAACAACAGGTGGCACGGTGGCAACTTCATTCGATCGACCTCCCCCACATTCCATGCACTGACAATCAATCGGCGAGAATCCGGATTCTTCTTAATCTGATCAATGACGGAAGTAATCTGATCGATGGTGCGTCCGTCAACTGTTTTCCAACTACGCCATTGAGAACCATACACGGGACCTAGGTCGCCGTGCTCGTCAGCCCATTCATCCCAAATCGTCACCTTGTTTTCTTTCAAGTAGCGAATATTCGTCTCGCCCTTCAAAAACCACAACAACTCGTAAAAGATTGACCTCGTATGTAATTTCTTGGTGGTCAGTAACGGGAAACCTTCTGCCAGATCAAAACGCATCTGATAGCCAAACACACTGCGTGTGCCCGTGCCTGTCCGATCGTTCTTGTCTGCTCCGGTTGACATAACATGCCGGAGTAGGTCGTGGTATTGTTTCATGAAAAAGCGGCTTTTACAAGGACAAAATTACGTCAAAATACCGGCAATCGTAGCAGACAAGTACGAAGCCAGCGTACCGCAAACCAACGCTTTAAAGCCAAGTTTGGCAAGTTCAGCGCGGCGCGAGGGTGCTAATTCACCGATGCCACCTACCTGGATGGCAATGGAACTGAAATTGGCGAAGCCGCAGCAAGCGATAGACACAATAGTGAGTGCCTTGGGAGACAACAACCCCTTCGAGATCATGCCTGAAAGGTCGCTGTACGCTACGAATTCATTGATGGCTAGTTTAGTTCCCAACAATTGCCCGACCAAGTGTGTATCGGATGAAGGGACACCCATTGTCCATGCAAAAATCGAAAACACCGATCCGAGTATTTCTTTAAGACTCAACTGCTGAAGATTGATGCCGAGAATGGTGGCGTAGTCGGTGTGATTATAAATAAACATGCCGCATTTACCTAGCAGAAAATCGATGAGCGCAATCAATGCTATCACTCCGATCAGCATCGCAATCACGTTCAGGGATATCTTCAAACCATCAGCAGCTCCGTGAGAAATAGCGTCCATGATACCGCTGTGAGTCTTCTTGACTTCTAGTGTAACAGTACCCTTTGTATTTGACTCTTCCGTCTCGGGCATGACAATTTTGGAAATCACCAATGCGGCAGGTGCAGCCATGATGCTGGCGGCGAGCAATAAATTGGCAGGAACACCCATAGAGATATAAACGGCCATCACACCCCCGGCAATACATGCCATGGAACCCGTCATTGAAGCCAACAACTCCGAACGAGTCATCGTCGACAAATACGGCTTGATCATGATTTGAGCTTCCACTTGGCCGACAAACGCTGAGGCTACATTTGACAAAGCTTCGGCACCACTGACATCCATCAACTTACGCATGAGCTTTGCAAAAAAGGCCACAATACGTTGCATCAAACCGACATGATAAGCAATGCTAACCAATACAGCGACGAAGATGATGGTAGGCATAATTTTAAACATGAAAACAAAGCCTGTACCCGGACCCATGACACGTTCCAGCAGCTCGCGATTAACAATAAAACCAAAAACGAATTCCGCTCCTTTGTCGGAGAACTCTAACAATTTGGTAATCCAATGACCAAGTGTAGCAAAGATGGCTTGACCGAGGGAGGTCTTCAGGATAAACAATGCCAGTCCAAGTTGTAACGCAAGCCCACTAAGGACTAACCGCACATTGATGGCTTTTCGATTGTTGGACATTAAAAATGCCAATCCGAGAATGACGACGAGTCCGATTATTCCGAAGAATCTATCCATAAGGCTGAAGTTGGTAACTGAATTTTGAGCCATTTTACAAAAATAAATTCACCTGCCTTATCATTGTGAATAAAAAAGCCCCTTTGAAAGGGGCTTTGAACAAGGTGGGTTAGTTTTGTCAGGAGTTCTTCTCCTTACGTTTATTCAGCTCATCGCGAATTCGTCCGGCGCGTTCGTAGGCCTCCTCATCGATGGCTCTTTTTAGCATTTCATTAAGTTCGTCCGAACTTGCGGAGGAAAGTTCATTTTCAGATAATTTACTACCGGCACTAACCGATGCTGAAGGCATCTGCTTTTCAACGTGCTCTTCGGTTCCTTCCAAGGCGCTATTTTCATCCATGACAACACCTGCCTGTGAAAGGATAAATTCGTAGGTATAGATGGTGCAACCGAAACGAACGGCCAGGGCGATTGCATCGCTTGTACGGGCATCAATTTCCTGACGCTTATCACCTTGCATACAAATCAGTCGTGCATAAAAGACACCTTCGAGTAGGTTGTAGATTATAATTTCGTTGACTTCGATATTAAAAGCATTGGCCATCGAACGAAAAAGATCGTGTGTAAGTGGACGCGTAGGCGTCATGTTTTCCAGCTCAATAGCAATGGCTTGCGCTTCAAACGCACCAATGATAATCGGCAAACGTCGTTTCCCTCCCTCTTCGCCCAACACCAAGGCGTAAGCACCAGACTGCGTCTGGCTATAGGATAATCCGATAATTTCCAGTTTAATTTTCTTCATAGTATCGACCGGCAGCAACCGGCTGGCAACCCCGAAAATACACTTTTTAATCGGGCATGAAATGACAAATTGCAGTTAATTCTGACCGGCTTTGAAATTCTTCGCGGCATTGATTAAACGGGGAACTACTTCAAACGCATCACCTACAATTCCATAATCAGCCGCTTTGAAAAACGGAGCTTCCGGATCTTTGTTGATGACCACAATAACTTTAGATGAGCTGACACCAGCTAGGTGCTGAATAGCACCGGAAATTCCCACCGCAATGTACAGGTTTGGAGAAATGGCAATACCTGTCTGACCAACGTGCTCAGAATGTGGACGCCAACCGGCATCTGATACAGGCTTACTGCAAGCCGTTGCAGCGCCGAGTACATCGGCAAGCTCTTCAATCATACCCCAATTTTCAGGACCTTTCATACCTCGTCCAGCTGAGACCACCAGTTCCGCTTCCGGCAAGGATACCTTATCGGCAGAGCGTATGGTTTCACGAATGGTTACTGATGTATCAGCAGCACCCAGCACAGGGCTAAACGGCACGATAGCAGCCTGCTTCTGGTCTTCGACCAATTTGTAGGAATTCGGAAGCATGCTGATCACTTTCACGTCTGAAAGCACCTCACAGTACGCATATGCTTTGCCGGAGTAGGCATTTTTTTTCACGACAAATCCGTCTGACATCTTTGGAAGGTCGATAACATTATCAGCAAGTCCTGCCTTTAATTTGATAGCCACTCGTGGCGCAATGGCTTTGCCGGAGAAACTCGCGGTCATAGCCACATACTGCGCAGCGTCTGCAGCCGCCGCTTGCGCAATAGCCGTAGCGACAGTTTGATCACTGAGAGCGTGAAAAGCTTCGCCTTCCACTTTCATAATTTTCACGGCACCGTAAGTAGCCAATCGGAGAAGCTCCTCTTCGGCCACTTGCCCGATTGAAAGGACCGTCAACGGAAGATTTTTTTCATGCGCAATGGCTGCTCCGAAAGAAACAATTTCGAAGGCGGACTTTTTGAACTTTCCCTGCAGGTTTTCTGCGTATACAAGTACTGACATAGTGATGACTTAATGCTGCAAGCAGCGTATGGTTCGTTACAAGGATCAGATGACTTTTTTCTCGTCGCGAATGAGTTCGAACAGTTGTTCGACAGCATCAGCGGACACCATTTTAACCGCGCTGCGAGTGGCAGGCTTATCAAAGGAGTGATGGCGGGTATGGACAGCAACATCAACTGGGTCGATCACCGAGAGCGGCTTTGTACGCGCTGACATGATACCACGCATATTGGGAATCTTCCATTCGGCCATTCCTTCCGATGCTCCGGCAACAAATGGAAGTGGCACATTTACCACCTGCTTACCACCTTCAATTTCACAATCAAGTGTGGCAGTATTTGCTTCAAGCAGCAAACTCTTGGCAAAAAGGACACATGGAATTCCTAGCAGTTCGGCAATCATTACTGGGACAGTGGAACCATTATGATCAGCGGATTCACGACCACAAAGAATCATATCAACGGGATTCTTCTTGACGTATTCTGCAATCTGGGTAGCAACGAAAAAGCTATCGCGAGCGGGTGCATTGATACGAACCGCATCATTTGCGCCGATTGCCAGGGCCTTACGAATGGTAGGTTCTGTGGAGGCATCGCCGACGTTGATGACAGTTACATTTCCACCTCCAGCAGCCAAATCGACTGCTTTGGAGAGCGCAATTTCATCGTACGGGTTAAGAATGAACGTGACACCGGCCGAAACGAACTCCTTGTTATCGGGCGTAAAGTTTATCTTAGCGGTGGTGTCCGGAACGTTTGAGATGCAAACGAGTATTTTCATAGGACAGCTGGTTGATGCGTAGTAATTGGATCGACGAAATGATAATCAGTACGCAAGTAAACAGTGAGAGATTACTTTTGTTAAAGTTTCGCGAAGATACAGAAAAAAGCACCTTTTAAGCATGATCAACAATCGAATCCGACAGCTATTAGAATTCCTGCAGGAAGAACCATCCGATGCGTTTTCGGCCTATGCGTTAGGACTTGAATATTTAAAAATGAACAACTTACCTGCTGCTGAAGCCGTCCTTTCGGATTTACTCAACCGATCCCCTGAATACCTGGCAGGATATTATCAGTTGGGTAAAGTGTACGAAGTTTTGAAAAATCGTGAAAAAGCCATCAAGGTGTACGATCATGGAATCCAGCTTGCCAAAGCGCAGCAGAATGGGCATACTTTGGCGGAACTGCAGAATGCACGAATGAACTTATTGATTGACGATGAGTAATAGCCTCAGATTTTCTACTTTTGCCGTCCTATCCATAATCAACTAACCACCATGAGAGAGTTACAATTCCGGGAAGCCTTACGCGAAGCAATGAATGAAGAGATGCGTCGCGACGAGAACGTATTCCTGTTGGGCGAAGAAGTAGCACAATACAATGGCGCCTACAAAGTATCTCAAGGCATGTTGGAAGAGTTCGGGGAACGCCGGATTATCGACACCCCAATTTCCGAATTAGGATTCGCTGGAATGGCAGTGGGCGCAGCGATGAATGGACTTCGACCGATTGTGGAATTCATGACTTTCAATTTCTCCCTGGTAGCTATTGATCAGGTGATCAACTCCGCCGCAAAAATGATGAGCATGAGTGGCGGACAGTTTCCAGTGCCAATTGTGTTCCGCGGACCGACCGCTTCGGCGGGTCAACTTAGTTCGCAGCATTCTCAAGCGTTTGAAAACTGGTATGCGAACTGTCCAGGACTAAAGGTGATTGTGCCTAGTAACCCCGCAGATGCCAAGGGATTGCTGAAATCAGCCATTCGTGACAATGATCCAGTTATCTTCATGGAAAGTGAGCAGATGTATGGCGATAAGGGAATGGTTCCTGACGGAGAATACCTCATTCCTATTGGCGTTGCCGACATCAAACGTCCTGGAAAAGATGTTACCATCGTTTCCTTTGGGAAAATTTTAAAAGTAGCGATGAAGGCAGCAGAGGAATTGGCTGCCGAAAGTATAGATGCCGAAGTCATCGACCTTCGCACCGTACGTCCAATTGACTATAAAACGGTCATTGAATCCGTGAAAAAGACAAACCGCCTGGTGATTGTAGAAGAGTCCTGGCCACTGGCATCCATTGCATCGGAAGTCACCTTTATGGTTCAGAAAGAAGCCTTTGATTATCTTGATTCACCAATTCGTCGTGTGATGGGAGCCGATGTACCGCTGCCATATGCTCCAACACTTATTGAGGCGTATCTTCCTAACCCTTCCCGTGTCATTAAGATGGTAAAAGAGGTGATGTACCATACCGTCAAATAAGGGACGCAAAATACTCATCACCATAAGGTTGATTTGAAGCTGCTCGATTTATTGATAAATTACTGATAAAAAGGGGCTTAGCAAATAAAAGCCGTCCATCCCGATAATTATCGTATCTTTGTTGACATAAACAACAAGATGCCTTCTTTCTCCGAACTGGGTCTGGGCAATAACGTGTTGAAGGCCGTTGAAGCGCTGGGATTCCAGCAGCCTACACCTATCCAACAACAAGCCATTCCTTTATTATTATCAGAAACCACCGATCTGGTTGCTTTAGCACAGACCGGTACCGGTAAAACCGCCGCTTTTGGCCTTCCTTTGATCGATCGAATCGATTTCAACGGTCGAGATCCCCGAGCCCTGGTGCTAGCGCCAACACGTGAACTTTGCGTTCAAATCGCTAGTGATTTGACAAAATATGCGCAGTTTTCTCACGGCGCTAACATTGTTCCGGTATATGGCGGTGCAAACATCTCCACGCAAATTCGAGCCATCAAACAAGGCGCACATATTATTGTCGCTACGCCCGGTCGTTTGATCGACCTTTTGGGTCGCAAAGCCCTTCGATTGGATGGCATCGAAGTCGTTGTCCTCGACGAGGCCGATGAGATGCTCAACATGGGATTTCAGGAAGACATTGAAGAGATACTTTCTCACACTCCTGAAGAAAAGAACACCTGGTTGTTCTCGGCGACCATGCCAGCCGAAATTCGCAACATCGCCGAACAATTCATGCGCGAACCGCAGGAATTGGTGATGGGGCGTAAGAATGATACTGCTGACAACTTAGAACACCATTATTATGTTGTTCATGAGCGCGATCGTTATGCGGCTCTTAAACGGCTCCTGGATGCTAGTCCTGAACTTTTTGCTGTCGTTTTTTGTCGCACCAAAATTGATACTCAGAAAGTCGCTGAACAATTGATTCGCGACGGATACAATGCCGATGCTTTGCACGGCGACCTTAGTCAGCAACAACGCGACAAGGTGATGGATCGTTACCGTCAGCGTTCACTGCAAGTATTGGTTGCTACCGACGTTGCTGCTCGCGGTATTGATGTAAGTAACATCACACACGTCATCCATTATCACTTACCTGATGAAATTGAAAACTATACCCACCGCAGCGGTCGTACCGCTCGTGCGGGCAAATCTGGACTTTCACTTTCGTTGGTGAATGTACGCGAGTTGGACAAGATTCGTCAGATTGAACGTAAAACACAGCGTAAATTCCACTTAACACGCATTCCGGATGCTTTGGAAATTGGAGAGCAGCAATTGTTGCACTTCATCCACCGTATTCGCTCTGTAGAAGTCAACGAGAAAGGTATTTCCAAATACATGGCTCCTGTCTTTGCGGAATTGGAAGGACTCGACAAGGATGAATTGATTAAGCGGATTGTGAGCTTGGAGTTCAATCGTTTCCTTGATTATTATCGTAATTCTCAAGACCTCAACGTCGACATCGCTCATGGCGGTCGTCAGGCCAGTGATCGCTATCCATCTCGCGGACCACGTATGTTCATCAGCCTTGGCTCAGTCGATGGACTAGACAAAGGCGGAATGCTCGGCTACGTTTTAGACGTCACGGGACTTAATAAGTCAAGCGTTGGACGCATAGAGATTAAACCTGTCTATGCTTTCATTGAATTTGAAAACGACGAACAGATTGAAACAGCACTCAATGCTTTCCGTGGCGAAGTCTTTAAAGGACGTAATGTACGAGTAGACCGTGCGGAAGGATCAGGAGGAGGGAAATCCAAACCTTCCGGAGCCAGAGGCGGTTACGGAGGAAACAAGGGCGGCTTTTCGGAAAAGAAAGGTGGATACGGAGAAAAGAAAGGCGGATATGGAGCCAAGAAAAGTTATGGTGACCGTGGACCCAAAAAGGATTTCAACAAAAAAGGTAAAAAAGAGAGCTATCGGTTTTGACGGAACAAAGGTGTTTCAAAGTATATTGTACACCTCAAACCAGAAATTAATCGTTACCATTAATCAGTTAAAATGTCCATACCTAAATTCACCGGAAATAATTCAGCGTTCTACATTGATCTAAAACAACGTGTTCAGGGCTACTTTGAAGAAAACCGGCTTTCTGTGCATGGTGATCACCGTCTTGTCATCAAGAGCATCATTTTGCTCAGCACCTTTTTCGCCCTCTACATCCTACTAGCGTTCCGACTGATTGATTCGCCTTGGAGTATTCTGGCGTGTATACCACTAGCGTTGGTTACGGCCGGTATCGGCTTCAACATCATGCACGATGGTGCGCACGGGAGTCTTTCGTCCAACCCTATCGTGAACAAACTGGCCGCACTTTCACTAAACATGCTAGGAGCCAGTTCATTCATGTGGAACATCAAGCATAACATCATCCACCACACCTTTACGAACGTGGAAGATCATGACGACGATATTCTAAATCAACCTTTGTTCCGGATGTCGCCATTACAACCCAAGCGGAAAATTCATAAATTCCAACATTGGTACTGGCCGATTGGTTATGGGATGACTTACATGGTATGGATCTACTGGCTGGATATCCGTAAGTACTTTAACAAGAAGATCGCATCTCGAAATGACATCAAGTTTCCTATAAGTGTTCATTTTGGATTTTGGTTTACTAAACTGATTTATATTTTCTTCTTCGTGATCATTCCGCTGCAATACTACAGCTGGACCGAGTTCTTACTTGGATACGTCTTTTACATATTCACCACAGGCATGGTCATCAGTGTGATTTTCCAATTGGCACATACTGTGGAAGACACCAGCTTTGCTAAACCGGATGCGATTACCAATACACTTGATAATGATTGGGCAAGTCATCAGGTAATGACCACTGCGAATTTCGCTACAGACAATTCCGTCATCACCTGGTATGTCGGAGGTTTGAACTTTCAAGTAGAGCATCACCTCTTCCCGCGTATTTCACACATACACTATCCTGCATTAAGCCAGATTGTAGCTGACACCTGTAAAAAACACGGCTTGAATTATTTGGTGCAACCGACCTTGTCGGGCGCTATCCAATCTCACATTCGATTCCTACATCGACTCGGGCGATAGTTCGCTTTTCCGATCAACTACTATTTGAAAGGGTTTCCATCAACTGGAAACCCTTTTTCATGTATAAACGATTGTGATCCTGAATATTTTCTAGTTTTTTTTCACATTACCCCCTATTTTTTACACTAGTTGTTATAAAATACTGTGTTTTTTACTTGACACCCCCCCTTTTTTTGATCTATATTTGAAAAAAAATTAAAAGTTCTGTTATTCACTCCTTTTAAATTCAACTAATCCGATCAACCAATGAGCAACATCCGATTCCGTGCATTGGAAACCATGCACCACCGCAAGCCGGTCGCGGTACAACTTCCCGAAGGAAAAGTCTCTGATTATTTCGCCCTGAATGTGTTCAATCAAGAGCAAATGCAGAAGTATTTGTCAAAAGACGCCTACCGTGCCGTCCTCGATGCCATTGACCATGGTGCAGGGATTGATCGTAAGATGGCAGGACAGATAGCTATTGGCATGAAAGAATGGGCCAACAGCAAAGGGGCTACTCACTATACTCACTGGTTCCAGCCGCTGACTGGTCTAACTGCCGAAAAGCACGACTCCTTTTTTGAGACCAGTGATGGCAAAGCGCTGGAGCAGTTTTCAGGCAATGCCTTGGTACAACAGGAGCCGGATGCCTCATCGTTCCCCAGCGGCGGCATACGCAACACGTTTGAAGCCCGCGGTTATACTGCTTGGGACCCTAGTTCACCAGCATTTATCATGGAACGCGGCGGCGGCAAGACACTCTGCATCCCTACGATCTTCGTATCCTATACTGGTGAAACATTGGATAATAAAGCACCGCTTCTGAAAGCATTGACCATGCTGGACAAAGCAGCGGTTGACGTCTGCCAATATTTCGATAAGGACGTCACCAAAGTACATGCTACGTTGGGCGTTGAGCAAGAGTACTTCCTGGTCGATACATCCATTCTAAATACGCGTCCGGACCTACAAATTACCGGGCGCACGTTGTTTGGACATGCTCCTGCCAAAGGGCAACAATTAGAAGACCATTATTTTGGTTCGATTCCGGATCGTGTGTACGCATTCATGCTCGACTTCGAGCAGGAGTCCTATAAATTAGGAATTCCGCTCAAGACACGACACAACGAAGTTGCACCTAGTCAGTTTGAATGCGCTCCTGTTTTTGAAGAAATCAACTTGGCGGTGGATCATAATTTATTGCTGATGGACATCATGGAAAAAGTAGCTCGCCGACACAACTTTGCGGTGCTCTTCCACGAGAAACCTTATTCCGGCATCAATGGAAGCGGCAAACACAACAACTGGAGTCTGGGAACAAACACAGGCAAGAATCTACTTTCGCCAGGATCGACGCCGAAGAGTAACCTCATGTTCCTAACGTTCTTCATCAACACCATTCGTGCGGTGTATGAGCATGCCGACCTATTGCGTGCGAGTATAGCTTCTGCGAGTAACGACCACCGACTGGGAGCCAACGAAGCGCCTCCAGCCATTATGTCTATTTTCTTAGGAGGTCAACTTTCTAAGGTGCTGAACGACCTGGAAAAGAGTGTCGGCGAGAAGAAACTTACGCCAGACGAGAAGACCGAACTCAAACTCAACATCGGCAAAATTCCAGAGATTCTGCTTGACAACACCGATCGTAACAGAACGTCTCCGTTTGCTTTCACCGGAAATAAATTCGAGTTCCGTGCGGTAGGCTCCTCCGCCAATTGCTCCAGTTCGATGACAGTGCTCAACACCATCGTTGCTGAACAATTGAACAACTTCAAGAAAGAAGTAGATCTGTTAATCGACAAAGGCATGAAGAAGGATGAAGCCATTCTGAAAGTTCTTCGTCGTTATATTGTTGAGTCGAAAAACATCCGGTTTGAAGGAAACGGCTATGGCGATGAATGGGTGAAAGAGGCTAAGCGACGTGGACTTTCCAACATACAGACGACGCCATTGGCGCTGGATGCATTTGTAACAAAGAAGTCTTTGAAGCTTTTTGAAAGCATGAACATTTTCAATCATCGCGAAGCAGAAGCTCGTCATGAAATCATGTTAGAAACCTACATCAAGAAAATTCAAATCGAAGCACGAGTGATGGGCGATATGGCCATCAATCACATTCTACCTGCTGCCATTAAATATCAAACTTCATTGGCAAATAACATCGAGTCCTTGCAAGACATCGGTTTGAAGGCAGATATGTATGCCACTCAGATGGAGCAGATCCGGGAAATTTCAGGGCACATCACCACCATTAAAAAGAACGTTGATGCCATGGTGGAAGCTCGCCGTCGAGCCAATAAAGTAGAAAATGTCCGTGATCGTGCTATTCTATACTGCGACAAAGTCAAGGTCTACTTTGACGTTATCCGAGAACACGTTGACAAGCTAGAGATGCTGGTCGATGACGAGATTTGGCCATTGGCAAAATACCGTGAATTGGTAAACGTTCGCTAACCAATTGACTTCAAGTATGATTAAAAACGGTTGCCAACTCGGCGACCGTTTTTTTTATTCAAAAAGGTCTTCCAAATGCTGATAACTTGCTTTGGCAATCCATGAAATTCTTAGTTTCTTTGCTACTAGTCAAGTAATTCCATTCCATACTTCATTCAATCAAACTTCCTATGAAAAGTCTTAGTAGACTGATTTTCACTGCGCTTTTCGCTTGCGCAGCCCTATTCGCAAGTGCTCAACGCGGGCCCACGTATCAGGCCGACCAAGCCTTTTTAAAAGGCGACTATTTTGATGCCGCAGCGCTCTATAAAAAAGCCTTTACCAAAGAAAAGAGCAAGGCCAAAAAAGCTGAGATCATTTTCAAAACCGCAGAGTGCTACCGAATGACGAACGATGTTAAAAATCAGGAAGTATGGTATGCAAAAGCAATCAAGGCAAGTTTCAAAGAGCCGGAAGTTTACGTCCGTTATGGTGATGCGTTAAAAGCGAGTGGAAAATACCCTGAAGCTATCGTTCAATATCAAAAGTTCAAGACATTAAGTCCGAACGATAAGCGTGGCGAACTGGGAGTACGTTCCTGTGAACTTGCCCAGAAATGGAAAGATAAGCCAGGACGTGCTAAAGTCGACAACATTGCTGCTATTAACACCAAGTACAGTGATTTCGGAGCAGTTTATTCCAAAAAGGATCATCGTAGCATCATCTTCACATCGGCTCGTCAGGAATCGATGGGGAAGAACAATGACGGTGGGACTGGAGAGAAATTCCAAGACCTCTTCGAAGCGACCGTTGACAAAAAAGGAAAATGGAGTGCCCCTCGCCCACTGTTAGAACCTGTGAACACCGCAGCTAATGAAGGAGCCGCATTTCTTGACGCCAAAGGAAATGAAATGTACATGACTCGTTGCGAAGTTGAAAAAGGTAAATTCGGCACCTGTCAGATCTATTATACATTGCGCAAAGGAGACACCTGGGAAAGCCCTAAACTGATTCCGCTGGCAGCAGATAGCTTTACCGTTGGTCAGCCTTGCTTATCGGCTGATGGCAATCAACTCTATTTTTCTTCGGACATGGATGGCGGTATCGGCGGGAAAGATCTCTGGGTATCAACTTACGATAAAACCAAAAAAGAATGGAGCAAACCCGTCAACCTCGGACCTACCATCAATACGCCGGACGATGACATGTTCCCATTCATCACTTCTGAAAACGTACTCTACTTCGCTTCCAAAGGCCATTTAGGCATGGGTGGTTTGGATATTTTCAAAGCGAAGCGCGATGGCAACACTTGGAAAGCTCCAGAGAATCTTAAATACCCGATCAATACATCGTCGGATGATTTCGCCTATGTGCTGGACGAAAATACTCCTGATAAAGGATTTCTTTCTTCCAACCGCGCATCCGGAAAAGGTGGAGATGACGTTTACACGTGGTACTTGTCTCCGCTTACCTTCACCATTACTGGTCGCGTATTTGATGCTGACTCGAAAGAACCGTTGGAAAATGTCTCTATCGAACTTTTCGGAAGCGATGGAACGTCTATTCCGTTTAAGACTGACAAGACTGGCAGCTACAAATTTGACCTAAAGCCTGAAACCAGCTACAAGCTTTCTGCTACCATGAAGACCTACCTCAACAAGTACCTGGAGGTATCAACAGTAGGTATGGAACAATCGAAAGATTACATCGGCGATTTCGATTTTGCAATGCGCTCAACATTACGTGCCATTGAATTACCGGAAGTTTACTACGATCTGGGTAAATGGGACCTCCGTCCTGAATCAAAAAAATCACTGGATGTATTGGTGGTAACTTTAAAAGAAAATCCAACCATTGTTGTGGAGTTGGGATCGCACACGGACTCTCGCCCAATACCAATGACGAACGACACACTTTCACAGCGACGTGCTGAATCTGTTGTTGCGTACCTCATCAGCGCCGGTATTGAGACGGAGCGATTGGTAGCGCGCGGATATGGCGCCACTCAACCACGCGTATTAGATAAGGATCGTGGTAGTTTCAAAAAAGGCGATGTTCTTAACGATGCATTCATCAGTGGTCTTCCCACTTCTAAATTAAAGGAGGAAGCCTACCAATTAAATCGTCGGACAGAATTCCGTGTATTGCGCACGAATTACATCGACCCTAAAACAGCTGCGGAAGAAGCTGCGGCTGCGGAATTGACTCCCGTGCTTACTCCTGAAACACCAGTACAGGTTGAAGTGAAGGAAGAAGAGAAAAAAGGTCCAGGAGCATTGTATGTTTGTAAGAAGACTGATACTTATAATTCGGTTGCGAAGCAATACGATATTTCGGCTAAAGATTTGAAATCACTCAACGGTATCAAGAACGAACAGATTGAAGAAGGCATGGAGCTGAAAGTGGAATTGAATGGTGATTACACCGAGTATGACAAGAAATTTTATATTCTTGTGAAAGGAGACGACAGTTGGAAAAATGTAGCCAAGAAGCTGAACATGAAAGAAGGCGACTTGAAGAAACTGAACAAAGGTCTCAGCGACAACGACTTCCGTCCGGGTAAAAAGATTCGTATCGCCAAGTAGCGCTATACCCATCATCAAAGCGTTCTGTCCGGAAACGGCGGAACGCTTTTTTCATTAAAACCAACCATGCATAAGGATACATCAAAATACGGCTCCCGCGGAGTTTCCGCCACCAAGGAGGATGTCCATCAGGCCATCCGCGAATTGGACAAAGGGCTTTTTCCAAAAGCCTTTTGCAAAATCGTTCCAGACTACTTGTCGGGTAGTCAAGAACATTGTATCGTGATGCACGCCGATGGCGCCGGTACAAAATCCTCGCTGGCTTATGCGTATTGGAAGGAAACAGGTGATTTATCGGTGTGGAAAGGAATCGCCCAAGACGCCATCGTCATGAATCTGGACGATTTGCTGTGCGTAGGGGCAACGGAGAACATACTTCTTTCTTCAACGATTGGCAGAAATAAAAAACTAATTCCGGGTGACGTAGTAAAGGCATTAATTGCAGGAACAGAAGAACTCTGCGAAGAGCTTCGACAGCATGGGATCTCCATCACACTGACTGGAGGCGAGACTGCCGACGTTGGGGACCTTGTTCGAACTGTCATTGTTGACTCGACGGTAGTTGCGCGTATGAAGCGAACAGATGTCATTTCAAACGATGGCATCCGACCGGGCGATGTAATCATTGGATTCGCCTCCTATGGTCAAACGACTTATGAAAAAGAATACAACGGCGGAATGGGCAGTAATGGGCTGACTTCAGCACGTCACGATGTGTTTGGAAAGTTGGTCGCTGAAAAATATCCCGAGACCTATGACACTACATTGGATTCCAGCGTAACATACTGTGGAAGCCGCGCATTGACAGAAGAAATTACCATTGGTAATGGAAAATCAATACCCGCTGGAAAATTGGTATTGTCTCCTACCCGCACCTATGCCCCACTCATGAAGCGCTTATTTGATACTGACCGAGGCGCGATTCATGGCATTGTTCATTGTAGTGGTGGCGGACAAACCAAAGTGTTACACTTCGTAGATCAACTGACCATCATTAAAGACCAGCTATTTCCGATCCCTCCGCTATTCGACCTCATTCGTCAGGAAAGTGGTACCCATTGGAAAGAAATGTACCAAGTATTCAACATGGGACATCGCATGGAAGTCTATTGCGATCCTAAAGATGCCGGATGGATCATGGATGCCGCTGCCTCCTTCCACTTGGAGTCTCGCATCGTTGGACGTTGCGAAAGTAGCTCTGAAAAAAAACTCTTGTTGACGACACCTGAAGGTATCGTCACTTACTAAATAAATCACTAAAACATGTTGCTAGATAAATTAGAAGCAATCCATCATCGCTTTCTTGATGTGGAAAATGAATTGAGCGCTCCTGGCGCTATGAGCGACATGAAGCGCTTTGCGCAACTAAACCGCGAATACAAAGACTTGAAGCCCTTGGTGGAAAAGTACTTTGAATATAAAAACGTTCAGAGCAATCTGGACAATGCCAAACAGGTTGTGCAGACCGAAAAAGACGAAGAGTTCCGTGAGATCGCGAAATTGGAGATGGAAGAATTGCTACTTCGTAACACAGAATTGGAAGAGCTTATCAAAGTTATGTTAATTCCTGCCGATCCAGAAGATGCTAAAAACGCCATTGTCGAAGTACGAGGCGGAACAGGGGGCGATGAAGCAAGCATATTCGCTGGTGATTTATATCGAATGTACATTCGCTTCTGCGAGCGAAAGGGTTGGAAAATCGAAGTCGTTGATTTTACTGAGGGTACGGCAGGTGGATACAAGGAGATTATTTTCAATGTACACGGCGAAAATGCTTATGGCATCCTTAAATATGAATCAGGTGTGCACCGTGTTCAACGTGTACCTGCAACTGAAACTCAAGGAAGAATTCACACATCCGCTGCGACCGTTGTCGTTCTACCAGAAGCCGATGAATTCGATGTTGACTTGAAGACAAACGATATCCGCAAAGACTTGTTCTGTTCGTCCGGGCCTGGCGGACAATCAGTAAATACTACCTATTCTGCAGTACGTCTGACCCACATTCCTACTGGAATTGTAGCTCAGTGCCAAGACCAGAAATCGCAAATCAAGAACTACGAAAAAGCACTTTCCGTGCTTCGTTCCCGCATCTATGAGATGGAACTGAACAAAAGGATGGAGGAACAATCCAAGAAACGAAAAACCATGGTTTCTACCGGCGACCGTTCTGCGAA
Organism: Candidatus Pollutiaquabacter sp.; assembly: GCA_947465495.1. Taxonomy (GTDB): domain Bacteria; phylum Bacteroidota; class Bacteroidia; order AKYH767-A; family 2013-40CM-41-45; genus Pollutiaquabacter. The sequence goes on from CANIAS010000020.1 coordinate 41,582, forward strand.
AATCCGGACCTATAACTATCCACAGAGTCGGATAACCGACCACCGGATCGGACTAACCCTCTACAATTTATCGAACTTTGTCGATGGTGACATCCATGATATGTTGGAAGCTTTGCAGGTTGCAGAAAATTCTGAGCGATTGAAAGAAGGAGTGCAATAATGCCTACCTTTGTAGTGGTGAACCTTTATATTTATCAATGAAGCACCCTCGAAACGCCGAATTATGCATGATTTACGCTTTTCAGATTATCTGAATAAAAGCCTCAGTTACCACGACTACGTCCATTATTTCCACGAAAATACCGTTGCTTTCAAAGAAGGCATAGAAGTGGTAATTCCCTACGCTGAAACGCTACCCTTAAATTGGCAGCGACACACGCGGAATGAAAAGACCTTTAAATTATCGATTGAATTAGAGGCGGTACTTGATAAACTGAAACATAAAGTGATCTGGTTGGTCATTTCAGAGCCCTGGTGTGGAGATGCCGCTCAGTGCCTTCCTGGCATTTGTCGGATCGCCGAAGCGTCCAACGGTAAAATAGATGTTCATATCGTACTTCGGGACACCCATCTGTTATTAATGGATCATTTCCTGACCAATGGAGCCCGGTCTATTCCTAAATTGATCCAATTGAATCAATCGCTCGAGGTGACTGGCACATGGGGGCCGCGACCAAAAACGGCGCATGATTTAGTCGTGAAATTGAAGAGTGATCCGTCCACCGAGGACACCTACAAAGATGCGCTACACCGCTGGTACGCGGATGACAAGATGCAATCCTTGCAAACTGAAATACAGGAACTCATCCAGTCGGTACAATAAGTCGGTGAATGCCATCGAACTGATAGGTTTACAGGCAATAGTGTCCATTTTCGTGTCATTAATTGGCTAGGAATGCATCTCCACAATTGGAACAGGCTCTTCAACCTTGATAGATCAAGCCTTATCCCGTAGCTTTGTAAGATGCTGAAAGACACGAGCAAGAAATCGTTGACTGCGCCCGATAAATCCATGTTGGCCAAGGCTTGGGAATACATGTGCACCGCCCGTGCGATGTCAGACTTGTATGAAGAGAAATCGGCCATTACTCAAAAATACGTTCACGCTACTTCGCGCGGACACGAGGCAGTTCAGATCGCCTTGGGTTTACAGTTAAAGCCACAGGATTTCGTAGCACCGTATTATCGCGACGACTCCATCTTGCTCAGTATCGGTATGCAGCCGTATGAGCTGATGTTGCAGCTATTGGCGAAGCGAGATGATCCATTTTCTGGTGGTCGCACGTACTATTGCCATCCGAGTCTGAACCGCCCCAACGTCCCAAAGATTCCGCATCAATCCTCGGCCACTGGTATGCAAGCCATTCCCACGACAGGAGTTGCCATGGGAATTCAGTACCGTGAAAACACGGGACTTGACCAACCAACGGCAGGTGAAGCACCTGTCGTAGTTTGTTCATTGGGAGACGGATCAGTGACCGAAGGAGAAATTGCCGAAGCATTCCAAATGGCGGTCTTGAAGAAGATGCCAATTCTTTATTTCGTCCAAGACAACGAATGGGACATTTCAGCGCATGCCCATGAAGTGCGGGCGATGGATGCCAATGAATACGCGAAAGGATTCAAGGGCCTGGAGGTTCGCTCTATCGACGGAACAGATTTTCAACTTGCCTACGATACCATCCACGAAGTTTTGGGTATCATCCGTAAAGAACGACGCCCATTCATGATCCATGCGAAAGTCCCCTTGTTGGGACATCACACTTCAGGTGTACGACGTGAATGGTACCGTCACGACTTGGAAGAGCATATCAAGCGTGATCCATTTCCTAAATTCAAAAAACACCTTCTGGAAATTGGTTTTACTGATATGCAGCTGAATGAAGTGCGTGATGCCATGAAAGCCAAAGTCCTGGCAGATTTTTCCCGGGCGCAGCAAGCAGAAGATCCACGTCCAGAAGATTTATTCAATTACGATTACGCTCCTACACCGATTACTGAGGAGAGAGGCATTCGCGAACCTGAAGGAAAAGAAAAGACGGTGATGGTCGACTGCGCGCTTTTTGCAGTGCAAGAACTGATGGCCAAGCACAAAGAGTGTCTGTTGTATGGTCAAGATGTTGGTGGTAGACTTGGCGGCGTATTTCGTGAAGCGGCAACGCTTGCAGAGAAATTCGGCGAAGGACGCGTATTCAACACTCCGATTCAAGAGGCATTCATCATTGGTAGCACTGTTGGCATGAGTGCAGTCGGATTGAAGCCAATTGTAGAAGTTCAATTTGCCGATTATATCTGGCCTGGACTGAATCAATTGTTTACCGAAGTAAGCAGGTCGTATTACCTGTCAAACGGAAAGTGGCCCGTCTCGTGTATCATTCGTGTACCGATTGGAGCATATGGCAGTGGCGGCCCATTTCATTCTTCGAGTGTGGAAAGCGTATTGACGAATATACGTGGCATCAAGATCGCCTATCCGTCTACAGGAGCCGACCTCAAAGGCTTGATGAAATCAGCCTACTACGATCCTAATCCGGTGGTCATTTTAGAACACAAGGGATTGTATTGGTCGAAAATAAAGGGCACCGAAGAAGCACGTACGGTCGAGCCGGATGAAAATTATGTAATCCCCTTCGGTAAAGCACGCATGGTGCAGACAGCAGAGTCGGGTAAAGAGACAACCTTAACAGTAATCACCTACGGAATGGGAGTCTATTGGGCTCGCAATGCTTCCAAGAATTTTCCTGGTCGGGTAGAGATTGTGGACCTTCGCACCTTGAATCCGTTGGATGAAGAAACTATTCTGGCATCTTCCCGCAAACACGGACGCGTGCTGGTAGTCACAGAAGAACCTACAGGAAATTCCTTTGCGCAAGCTATCGCGGGCAGGATTGCAGACAAATGCTTTGAAAAACTGGACGCACCTGTCCGCATTATAGGTTCAGAAAACCTACCTGCTATTCCGCTGAATTCAACGTTGGAGTTCACCATGATTCCCAACGCAGAAAAAGTCGCGAAGGCGATGGGAGAGCTGTTGGGGTATTAGGTCGGTGGTCGGTGGTCGGTGGTCGGTGGTCGGTGGTCGGTGGTCGGTG
>CANIAS010000021.1 GCA_947465495.1 Candidatus Pollutiaquabacter sp.
AAGGCGCCACTTTCGGATTCGTATACCATGGCCGATGAATTAAAAGTCATCGTCTTTAATAGGCATGACTTTGAATGGGCAGAGCAACAAGCTAACCACGTGAAAGAAGCTTGTCGGCTGTTTCTTCAGCCCGAATTCTCCACTTTTTCCAAGGTCATTCATCCTATCATTGATTATGTGAAGCTGCATCAGCGGTGGGCCATTTCCCTCCAGACTCACAAAGTGATGGACATTCCATAGTAGCGGATTTCTGTCTTTTTCCTGCCAGTTGATTGTTTGAAAATAACCTTCATTGCTCCTTCGTTAGTTAGGTTACCGATTATTTTTGTGGGTAATCAAACATTTGAATTGTATCACCATGGGCGCTTCTAATATTCGAAGTATTATTTTTTTTCTATTGATGTTGCTTTTTTTACCTGCTACCGCGCAGAAGAAGTATAGTTCCAAAGATGCTCGTGCCATCCGTTTGTTCGAATCTGCAATCAGTAATTATAACGCTCATGAGGATGAACGTGCGTTGCAAGCCATTGAGGAAGCCGTAAAGGCGGATCCGAATTTCGTAGAGCCATACCTGCTCCGAGCCAATATATACACAGACAATCGTTTGTCTGAAAAAGCCATTGCGGCTTATAAGCAAGCCTTATCAGTGAATCCTGATTTCTTCCCCAATACGTATTACTCCTTGGGGAAATTGGAGTTCCTTTCGCAACAATACGATTCTTCGTATGTTCACTTGGAGAAGTTCGTTTCTTACCCTGCTGCTTCCGCGTCGTTTAAGAGTACCGCACAACGGATAATGGCCAGCTGCCGATTTGCGGAGCAATCGATGCAACACCCAGTTCCGTTTTTCCCGGTAAATATGGGAGTGAACATCAACTCGTCGGAACAAGAATATTTTCCAGCTATTACAGCCGATGGAAATACGTTTCTGTTCACACGACGTATAAAAGCTACATTGCCTTCTGGGAAAGTCAGCGATCAGGAAGATTTTTACATCAGTAAAAAAGTCAATGGGCAATGGTCGCCGGCTCAACCCGTTTTAGAAATCAACACAACTGGCAACGAAGGGGCACCAACATTATCAGCCGATGGTCAATATTTATTCTTTACGGCCTGCGAAGAATTGTTTTCGGAAAATGATGCGCGGGCTACCAAAGGTAGTTGTGACCTGTTCATTGCCAAGAAGCTGGGCGACAAGTTCAATGCACCCCGTAATTTAGAAGAGCCGATCAATACCGGCGCTTGGGAAAGCCAACCGTCTTTTTCCTCTGATGGTAGAACACTTTATTTTGTACGTGCGGTGAAATCTGCTGATGGTAAAAAGCAGCGTGACATCTTTGTTACTCACATCGATGATTATTCGAATTGGTCGGTACCTCAGCCACTAAGTTCGACGATTAATACACCTTTTGATGAGACTTCGGTGTTTATTCACCCGGATGATCAGACGTTGTATTTCTCGTCCGATGGCCATCCGGGAATGGGCGGGCAGGATATTTTCGTCAGTCGCCGCAAACCTACCGGTGAATGGGGTGAGCCAGTAAATTTGGGCTATCCCATTAATACCTACAACGATGAGAATTCGTTGCTGGTAAGTCCCGACGGCATGATCGGCTATTTCGCTTCGGACCGAAGCGGAGGTAAAGGCGGGCTCGACCTTTATCAATTTGAATTGGATGCATCTCTTCGTCCCAGAATTGTTACTTACATGAAAGGCAAGGTATACGATGGAGATACAAAAAAACCACTTTCAGCAAATTTTGAACTGATCGACTTGGCGACTAATAAGCCCGTGGTGAATGCAACCTCAAATCCAGGGAACGGCGAGTTCATCGTCTGTCTTCCTGCTGGAAAAAGTTATGCCTTGAATGTTTCGAAGGATGGGTATCTGTTTTATTCGGAAAATTTTGAATTGAAAGATTCGAAGTCGTCTTCCGACCCGGTTATTCGTGATGTGCCTTTGAAGCCAATCAAAGTGGGAGAGACCGTGGTGCTGAAGAACATCTTTTTTGACTTTAATAAATTTGATTTGAAAGATGAATCGAAGACGGAATTGAACAAAGTGGTAGCCTTCCTAACTAAGAACCCTAAGATCAACATTGAAATTGGTGGTCATACCGATAATGTAGGAGGGAAAACTTACAATCAACAATTGTCTGAAAAGCGCTCCAAAGCGGTGATGGATTATCTCATTGGGCATGGCATTGCTGCCAGTAGATTGTCCAATAAAGGATATGGTGACACTGCACCAATGGCAGATAATGCATCGGAAAGTGGTCGGGCTCAAAACCGACGTACAGAATTCAAGATTATTGCCGTTAATTAATCGTGCTGTACTACGATTTTTCGGCGCAATTGCACACCGTTTTCTTCCAAAAAAAATAAGTAGACTCCATTGGGTACGGTTGAAAGATCAAGGTTGAGTTCAACTGTCCATTCATTACCTTGATTTACTATGCGACCATCCAAGGAGATTAATTTCCAATTGATCTTTTTCGTGGAGTTGGCATTAGAATGAATTACTTTCAACGGTCCATTGGTAGGATTCGGAAATATGTTGACTTCTTGACGGTTGGTTGGTTCGTTTACACCTATCACGAATGCTCCACCCGTCTGAAAGCTAGAATCGGTACTGATTAATAACATGGACTGTAATCCAGGCCCGAAGGTGGTCGTGGTGCCGAACAATAGAATACGACGATTGGAAGTAAGTAGCACATCTTTTCCTACTTCATCTTGTAAATCGCCGAAGGTTGGACCTTCCAGACGTACTCCGTTAGGATCGTAAATGTTTAATTGAAAATCCAGTTTTCCACCACCATAACTGTTGGTGCTACCCACGCAATACAACGTGTCTCCACTGCGTATCACCTTGTTAAAATACTCTTCGCCGGTGGTTAAGCCGCCACTTTTCCATTGGAAGATCCCGGAACTATCGATGGAAACAATTAATTGGTCTTGATCCGTGCGGCCAGCGGTAATGGAGTATCCACAAGCGACGATATCGCCATTGGATTGACCAACGATGCTCGCGAATTCACCTTCCGGATGATCGGGCAGTTGGAAAGTTAATACCGTGTCTAACGTAGCAAACTCAGTTTTAATGATAATGGGTTGGTGGATGAGACTGTCCGTGGATTGAATGGAGCCGGCTGATAATACGAATCCGGTAGCGGAAATAGACGATGAATTAAGAAAGATGTTGGCATTCGTTTCCAGGACTTTTTGTCGAAGGATATTTCCTGTAGGATCCATCACCACTAACCAACCCGCCGAAAGTCCATTGGACGTTGAATTGGTTGAGCCGGTAAGCAGGTAGTTGCCATCGTCCAATAATTTAGCGTCATGAATGAAATCCCAGTCAGTTGATCCGATGGAACGTTGCCAGAGTGTATCGCCAGTTGCATTCAGACGTACGACAAGCCCGTCGTATCCTAGATTTCCTGAATAGCTATTAGAATATCCGCAGAGGAGAAAACCAGAGTCAGGTAATGTTAGGATGCATGCCGCACTTTCTATTCCCCAGCTCCCGTATGCATGAGCCCATTGAAAGGTTCCGGAACTGTCGGTGCGAATTACAACGAAATCGGTTTGTCCGCTTCCTGTTGATGAAAAAGAACCAAGCATGGCGAAACCACCATCCGGTGTTTGGCACATCGAAGGGGCGGTATTGAAAGGACCCCAACCATACGTATGCTTGAAATACTGTGCATGACTGGTCATACAGAACAACAAACAAATAAAAAAGGCTGAGCGCATCATGGATTTAAATTATCGAATGGCTTCTCGGATGCGTAGTAATCGTTGTAGCATTCCTTCTAAATGATCCAGGTGTAACATGTTTGCGCCATCTGATTTAGCATTTGCAGGATCTGGATGAGTTTCAAGAAACAGACCATCGGTGCCAACGGCAATGGCAGCTTTGGCAACAAGTTCGATAAGATCAGGCCGTCCGCCGGTTACACCACTTGCCTGGTTAGGCTGCTGCAGGGAGTGTGTAATGTCCATAATAACCGGAACCTTGTTCAGTTGCATGGCGGCGATAGAACGATAGTCTACGATCAAGTCCTGATATCCGAACATCGTTCCTCGCTCCGTCAACATGACATGGTCGTTTCCGGTACTGCGGACTTTATCGACGGCAAATTTCATGGCTTCAGCGGAAAGGAATTGCCCCTTTTTGACATTTACGAATTTCCCTGTTTTTCCGGCGGCGACTAGTAAATCAGTTTGACGACAAAGAAAGGCTGGGATTTGAAGTATGTCAACATAAGCAGCTGCTTCCGCTGCTTCATGGGATTCGTGAATATCTGTCACGATTGGTACTTCAAAACGCTGACGTACTCCTTCCAAAATTTTCAAAGCGGGTTCGTCGCCGATACCTGTGAATGAATCATTACGCGTTCGGTTTGCTTTTCGATAACTGGCTTTGAAAACAAATGGAATCTTCAGTCGGTCAGTGATGTCTTTAATCTTTTCAGCGATACGGTAGGTCATGTCTTCTCCCTCGACCACGCAAGGGCCTGATAGTAAAAAGAAATTTCCAGAGTCCGTATGTTGAATAAATGGCAGTTGGTTAATCATGGTCAGAATGATTTTGACAAAGATACAAAAGCTCCCTGTGAACGCCCGTTGCGGCTCATCCAGGCTGATAGGTAATTGCTGGAAATTGATAATTCCCAACCCTGGTAGTTTAATTGGTAGCCGATACCTGCACTCCAGGCGGTAAAGCCTCCGTATTGTGTATGCAGACGAATTGTATGGTGGTTGTATAGACGATAACTCGCTTCCAGCCAGCCAATCGGAACTGCATGATAGGCGAAGTACTGCCGTGTTCCAATCGACAAGGTGAGGGAGGAGTTTAATTCCCGATCTAAGCTTAGATCAAAATGTCCTGGAACCCAAACATTAAAACCCTCCTTAGATCGGTTGCTTAGAAATTGCTGTACGATGGCCGAATCGTTGATGATTGTCGATGTCACCGTATCTGAAAAATCAAATAGTTCGGTCGCGTCTAGTCCTTCGAACCTAAGTGTTGAGTCAAGCTGTGCATACGAGGATCGCTCAAAGAAATGAATAAATCCCAGATTAGTAACTCCGGCATGTATGCGAGTATGTGAGCTTAAGGTGGTTGAAAAACCAGCTGTTAATCCGAAGCCAGTGCCATTTACGGCCCCGGGCTGAACGGCGGTTGAATCACTGGCGCGGAAAGTAATGTCCAGGTCGGCATCGATGTATTCACCATCGGGTGAAGTGTACAAATATCCGTTTCCAGTTTTTATGTCGAGAAAATCGTGACCAAGGAAAAAATTGCCAATGGCATACCATTCCGTCCTGCCCGCTTGGCATGTTCCTGAGACGCCGATGCCCGTCTGATAATATTGGATCGATCGAAAATCTGAATGATCTACATAAGCAGTGTCACCGGCAAATCCTTTGTTGCCTCTGAAATAAAGGTCGAATACATCGTCACGAAATTCACTGGTTGCGAAAAAATTTTGTTGCAGCGTGAATATATAATGATACTTGCATGAATCAGGCCGATACAAATAGGTGATGGAACCGTTGAAGCCTGTACCGAAACAATTACTTCGTTGTAGTTTATTGCCAACTTCATCTTTGGTGGAGTTTTCAATAAATCGATGCAGGTAATAATCGGAAGCTAGTCCGTTGGTGATTGCCGTGGAGGCAAAGAAGTAGGAGCCAGCTACTGCAATGGAATGGTGCTGATTACTATCCAGGTGGAATTCATCACTGTGGTCTGCTGACTGAGCCAGTCCGACCGTAGCAATAAGCCCCCAAAGAATGACAAGCAGCGTTTGTTTCATCGAATGGAATAGGTTCCGTCTGCGACGAGCTTAAGTTTCAATGCATAGCTTTCATAAAGTTCGAGCAAAGTGGGTTGTCCAACTGTACTTACTTTGCCATAGATCGCCATGTATCGTGCATTCAAGATGTTTGATTTACGATCTGCGGATATAGGAATTGAGATTTTAGTAATTGTTGGTGATGTAACCACTCGATTAGCATCTGTGCTTCCGGCAGCGATTGAACCTGGAAGCAACAGCGAATCTGTTACATTGTAGTTTTCGTTGAGTGTGTAAAGTTGAAGTTGCAGGTTGATAGGGAATCCGTTTTCGGCAACAAGCGTAAAGGTGATGGGACCGACCGGATCCAGATTGGTTAAATTTTCGATGGATAATGCTTGCGTATCGCGAAGCACCAGCGAATTCATGGACAACCGTAAGGGTATTTCCAGGCGGGTAGACGTTGCAACCAATTTATCACTATAAACGAAGTCGTTGCTGCCAGATACATTGCCCAGCGGATTTAATTGTAGCCGAAGATCGGATTCAATGCGATCGGGTAGGTTTTGTAGGAAGGCTGGTAAATTGCTGTTTGAATTGTCTAATCGTAAAATAGTGTTGGAGGGTCGAAGGGGATGATTAGGATCACTGGATTCAGCGGCACGGCTAATGTTGATATTCCTGGAAAGCACACCGGGCGCTACCAGCGGGATGGTAGTGGATGTGCGTGTATTCATGCTTCGTAGTCCAGTCAAATACGCCTGCATATCTGCGCCTATGCTATTTTCGATATTCAAGGATAGGGATGCACTATCCAACAACAGTTGTCCAGTTTCGAAAATGGATCCAATGTTGTTACTGGTGGTATTGGATTCTTCAAATAATTTTTGGCCAAGATAACCACGCACATAACTGGGCGAAAGTCCAATCAGGGTGGTGGTCAAGTTTACCATCGTGTCTCCTTGCATTACATTGAAAGAGGGGCCAGCAGAATCGGATCGTGCCACCACATTGTAGGCGATTGTATTCACGGTGTTGTTCAATGCTCCTGTAAGGTTCAATGTATAACCGGCAAAGTCGATGTCTTCAGAGAAATAGGACGGAGCCGCCGCTGATCCGGCGGCAACACTACGACTAATAGAAAGGGATTGTCCGTTTTTCCGGGCTTCCGGCACGGAGTAGGTGAAATAGACTCTGGTTGGTAACGTGTTTTTGGCGGATACTCGAATAGTTCCTTCTTGTATTATGGCACGCGTCAATTCTGCCCCGCGAACATTCAATACTAGATTTTTATTGTTGGTATAAAAAGGTGTGTTTGGTTGTATGGTCAATGGAAAGAATGGCCAGGTATAGATAGTGGCAATGGAGGTGTCGGGAATGGTATAGACGGAATCGGTAGCCAACAAATCTTGTTGCCCTTCGTATATGATTCGAACGCTTCCGTCTGGGTCTATAGTGGTCAAGGAGTCAGCAAATAACTGATGAATTCCGATGGTGGCTTTCAATACTGGCCCCAACACTTCAATGTCCCACTGAGGAGCATCCGCTTCCTTTTTACAGCCGGGTAACATGAGCCAGGTGGTCAGTATGATACCTGCTAGAAGGACGGAAAAGCGGCGGTAGTTCACAAGGGTAGAAGTAAGTGCTCCAAATTACTCTTTTACATTCGAATCAGTGCCGTATCCATATTTGTCTTTCCACAGCAACCCCAGCCAATTGTTGATTTCTTGTTCACGTGGATTTTTTCCCGGTCGGTAAAACACTGTGCCAATAATTTCATCCGGAAGAAATTCCTGTCCGGCGAAGTTTAGTTTATTCGAATGATCATAATTATAACCATCACCGTATCCAATGCTTTTTAGTAGTGCAGTTGGTGCATTACGGATGTGCAGAGGCACTGGCAAATCGCCGGTTTTTCTCACTAACTCTAACGCTTCATCGATGGCTAGGTACGAGGCATTGCTCTTTACGGAACATGCCAGGTAAACAACGGTCTGCGAAAGGATGATCCTGCATTCCGGGTAACCAATTTTATGGACGGCATCAAAGCACGTTTGGGCGATCACCAAGGCGGTTGGATTTGAATTTCCAATGTCTTCGGACGCAAGAATTAGCATTCTTCGTGCAATGAATAATGGGTCTTCTCCGCCGGCAATCATTCGTGCTAACCAATAGACTGCGGCATTTGGGTCGCTACCTCGAATAGATTTTATAAATGCACTGACAATATCGTAATGCTGCTCACCGCTTTTGTCATACCTGGCCAGGTTTTGCTGGGCCACGGATAAAACGTAATCATCGGTAATGGAAACTGGGCCTGAGCCAGGTACCGACTGTACAACCAGATCGAGTAGGTTCAGTAATTTTCTGGCGTCACCGCCGCTCAATCGAAGTAATGCATTGGTTTCGGAAAAGGACACCTCACGGCGACGTAATTCGACATCCTTCGAGATGGCCCGCTGTAATAATTCTTCCAATGATTCCTTGGGAAGATCTTTTAAAATATAAACCTGGCAGCGTGATAGGAGTGGGGAAATAACTTCGAACGATGGGTTTTCGGTGGTTGCACCAATCAACGTAATGATGCCTTGTTCTACCGCACCTAAGAGCGAATCTTGCTGCGACTTGCTGAAACGATGAATCTCATCAATAAATAGAATTGTGTTTCCAGGAGCTTCTTTGAGCTGACCAACATAATTTCGGGCTTTTTCAATTACGTCTCGAACGTCCTTTACACCCGAACTTACCGCACTGAGCACATGAAAGGGGCGTTTTAAGCTTTTAGCGATGATGCCGGCCAAGGTCGTCTTTCCAACTCCAGGAGGCCCCCACAATATCATGGAAGGCAAGCGATTTGACTCGATCGCTTTTCGGATGACCGCCCCGGGACCTATCAGGTGCTCTTGCCCGATATATTCATCCAGCGATTGCGGCCGCAATCGTTCGGCTAAGGGTGCAGACATAAATGAAGAATTCCTGAAAATAGATGACTTTGATTTATCATGGGAAGGAAATGGATTGTTTATCCAGTCCAATTGCACATCTTTCAAAAGTAATTATTCAATGGCGCTTGGCAAAACTGCCGTTGATTATCTTTGTACCGATGCAACTACAAAAATGGTCCTTCGCAGTGTTCGTCATTTTATTGACTACTGTCAGTTATAAGGGTATGGCTCAGGGAAGACCGCAAGGTGGACCTGGGGGTCCCAACGGAATGCCTAAAATCGGCATGATCAGTGGCTTGGTCGTTGAGGATTCGACGGCAAAGCCAGTTCCTTATGCCTCGGTAGCTGCCTTCAAATTGCCCGATTCTACTGTTGCAGGCGGTACATTGACCGATGAAAAAGGCAAATTCAAGCTGGAGGAGTTGGCTCCTGGTAATTATGTCTTGCGTATTTCATCGGTTGGTTTTAAGACGCAAATGATGCCGGTTGGTAGAATAACCCCAGAGAAATTCCACCTCCAAGGATTAGTGATTAAACTCCGTTCATCGACCGCCAAGCTGAAAGAGGTCAATATCGTTGCGGATGAACCGGAGTACATCAATTCCATTGACAAAAAAGTGTACAGCGTTGATAAAAACATCGTCAACACAGGGGGGACAGTCACTGATGTTTTACAACAGATTCCTTCCGTCGCTGTCGATATCGACGGTAAAGTGGCTTTGCGAGGAAGCGAGAACGTAACCATACTTGTCGATGGAAAACCGTCCGGTATGTTAGGTAATGATAAACGGGCCGTACTTCAGCAGATCCCTGCCAGTGCAGTGGATCAGATTGAAGTCATCACAAATCCCTCCGCCAAATACGACGCAGAAGGAATGGCTGGTATCATTAACATCAAGACCAAGAAAGATAAATTCCAGGGTACGAATGGGAATTTGTCGGTAGGAGTTGGCACCAATGATAAATACAATCTTTCTTTCAGTGGAAATGATCGGAATGCTCATCGAAATATTTTTGCCAATTATACCTACCGTCATGAGTCCCGTATGAACAATGGTGAGGGTGAACAGCAGAATTACTTGCCGGGCATTCCAGAATACGATTGGAGCAGTCAGAGTAACAGCGAAAGCAAGAATAATAGTCAGAACCTGCGTGCCGGTGTTGATTTGTATCTTTCACCGAACAACACCTTGAGCATTAGTGGTGGTACATCGTTGCGAAACGATAGCCGTCCTGAAAATGTCAGTTACGATTTCTACTATCCTGGTTCCGATAGTAATTTTTACTACTCCAAACTCACCAGCTCTGCCAACGATAATGTCAATCTCGATGGCAATCTTGATTACAAGCATATCTGGATGAAAAATAAAGGGGAATTAACAGCATCCGTGTCGTATTCCAGCAATGATCGCAAAGAGAATGCTTCTTACATCAGTAGTTTGGAAAATTATGGTGAAACACCTTACGAACTAAGTAATAACAGGGGTACTTTTCAGTCGCTGGTGGCTCAGTCGGATCTTTCCTGGCCATTCAAGAATGGTGGTAAACTTGAAGGCGGCTTAAAAAGCTCACTCCGACAGTTGGACAATTCACAGGTGGTTTCTTTTTATAATCCTGCTACTTCCACGTATAACGATGATCCAATATTCGATAACCAGTATAATTACGATGAACAGGTCTTGGCTGCATATTCAATGTACTCTGGACGTTGGAGGAAGTTTGAATATAACGGCGGACTACGAGCGGAGCAGACATTGATTTCAATTCTCTCGCAGCAAGTAGGAACCCCTTATAAGAACGATTACCTGAATTTATTTCCAAGCGCATTTCTGAAATATAATTTGACGTCCAAGCAGGAATTGCAAGCAAGTTATAGCCGACGTATTAACCGTCCAGATTCCCGACAGTTGGATCCCTTCCGCGACCTTTCCGATTCCGTGAATGTGCGTGTTGGAAATCCTTACCTCAGTCCTGAGTTGATTAATTCAATGGAATTGTCTTATGCCCTTAATGTGGAAGGAAGTTCATTTACCACCTCCTTGTATTATCGACATACCGATGATTTAATCAGTCGTTATAGAAGCATTGATACGGCTACTGGTGTAACTACAATGACCACTGTCAATTTTAGTTCGTCGGATAACATAGGACTTGAAACTGTGGCAAGAGTACAGTTTGCCAAGCAGTGGAGCTCGATGCTTAGCTTTAATATTTACCAAAATAAAATTAACGCACAAAATATAAGTCCGGAGTTGCAAAGTGATGCTACCAACTGGAATCTCCGACTAAATATCAATGGAAAAATTACCCCATCCACGTCGTTACAAGTCACAGCCAATTACGTGTCGACTATGAAAAGTCCAGTGGGTGAAGTAAAAGGAATGAGTGGGGTAGATGCTGGTATTCGGCAAGACTTATTTAAAGGAAAAGGCACGCTGAGTTTGAATGTGACTGACATTTTCAAAACGCGCGTGATGCAGATTTATAACTTCAGCGATTTTCATCAATATCACGGTGAACGCTACCGTGAATCACGGGTGGGCATGTTGACCTTCTCCTATCGGTTTGGAAAGATGGATAATTCGCAGCGTCGCCGCAATAGGCAGGGGGATCAGCGTTCGGTACCAGATTCGATGGATAATATCGATTTCTAATCCCTTGGTTGTCAACCGTACTGCTAATTGAAGGATTAGCTGGCAAGTTTTGTTTCAGGGGCCGCTTCGACTACAGGTTTAAAGACAATGATTGATTTGATGGAGTTGGATATCAGGCAAGCTGCTTCTGATTTAGCAAGAATTCTCAAGGTTCGTTCTTTGTCTCGCTCATGACTAATAACTACATTGGGTTCTAAAATTATTTCACTCATGGTTAGTTTTCCATCCATCATTTCCAGTTTGCCGGTGGCCTTTGAGTGAAAATCGAGAAATTCCAGTTTGGAATTTTCGGCAATTGCCAAAAAGGTCGTCATCAAGCAGCTATTAACAGCTGCGGTGAAAAGATGTTCTGGGGACCAAATGTCAGGAATGCCTTGCGGAAATTCCGGAGGTGTTGCAACTTGGATGGATTCATGCAGGACGGGAGAAGTTAGTGTACCCCGTCGTTCGGCATCCCATTTAACGTTTACTTCGTAGTGATGTATAGTTTCCATGATTAATATTTTTCTACTATTCGTTGTAGTTGATCGGCTGGAATGACGCCCGATTGCCGCCATTTAATTTCACCTTCTTTAAAAAGAATCAGTGTTGGTACCCCTTGTATTTGGTAAGCTTGCGCAGCTGCTGGGTTCTTATCGACATCTACTTTTAGAATAGTGATTTTGTCGCCCAATTGCTTTTTTACCTGTTCTAAAATAGGTGCCATCATTTTACATGGTCCGCACCATGTCGCAGTAAAATCTACCAATACTGGCTTTTCTCCGTGTATCAAGGATTGGAAATTGCTCATTGTAGAATAGATTATAAGTACTTATTCAACGTGTGCCAGCTTCCTCCGTTGTAAACTTCCTGGAATCCTTGTGCGCGAAGGTAGGATTTGGCTGAACCGCTTCGCATACCAGATGCACAACAAGTAATGATTGGCTTTTCTTTATGAAGTTTTGAAACTTGTTGTGGTAGCTGTTGCAATGGGATGTTCACCGATCCCTTCAGGTGTCCACTTTGATATTCTCCTCTTGTACGCACATCGATGATAGTAGCACCTGCTTTAATCAATGCGCTATAGTCCGCTTTAGGCCCAATTCCCAATATTCGCTTTAAAGTATTTAGCATGTATATTTTTTTTAATTGTTGTTTATAAGCAGATTTACTCGCATCCAAGGTCCGCCGTTTTCACAGGCTATTCCTTTTGACTTTAAATAACGTGTTACTTGTTCACTTCGTGCGCCAGAGGCACAGCATAGCACCAAGTCTTTTTTGTTCTCTAATTCGTGAATCCGAGCTTCGATTTCATTAATAGGAATATTGATGCTTCCTGCAACATGACCACTCATGAATTCTTGTGGCGTACGGACATCAACGATATAGTATTTTTTCATAGTCATTTTTGTAAATGAATCAATCATGTTACTTCAAATGTATGGTAAGTCACTCCGTTTGTCAGGAACAAATGTTCCCAAACGGTATGTTTTTTACAGGATTTCAATCGTATTTCGTCCCAATCGAACTAGATTTTTCTGTTCCATGGTTCGAAGTAGTCGACTAATAGCTTCTCGCTGGGCGTGCATCTCGTCAGCAATTTGCTGATGGGTGATGAATAGAGTGGAAGTATTTATGGCTTTGCTGCGCTCCTGCAAATAATGTAACACTTGCTTGTCCATGTTGCTAAAGGCAATCAAATCAATAACATGTAATAACTCCGCAAATCGTGACCCATAGGTTTGATGTACAAATAATCTCCATTCTTCAAATTTTTGCAGGTTTTCTAGCTCCTGAATAGGAATCATTAGTAATTGGCTTTCATCTTCTGCAATTATTTTAACCATGCTTTGCCTTTTCATCTGGCAGCAGTTCAATGCCAATGCGCATGTCTCGCCTGAATACAAATGATACATGAAAACCTCTTTTCCATCATTGTTCTGACGGACAACTCTCAACGCACCATCTAAAACGAACGGGACAAAATAAACTTCGTCACCAGTAGAAATGAGCAATTCGTCCCGTTGGATGGTTTTTTTACGGGCAACACGAAAAAGTTCCTGGTTCAATTCATTGTTTTGAAAAATCGAATCCTTCACAATGATTTTATTTGGTGATGATGTAGCGATTTATTCAACTGGTAGGAAATCATTATTCCTGAACGGTTCCTTGTTTTGACGCCTTTTTAGATCCTGCGTAAATGTCAAATTTAAGAAAGCGGCATTCTACCGGACCGTTGAACAAATGAAGTTTTCGGCTTGGTCGTAGTCCGATGTGTTTGGCAGCATCCATATTTCCAGTGAAAATCCAGCACGTCCAACCCTTGCATTGTTGTTTCATGGTGTCTCCCATCTGCTTGTAGAGTTCCATGATATCGTGTGGCTCTAATCTTAAGCCATAAGGAGGATTGGTGACGATGGTACCAGATTCTGATGGTGTTTTAAAATGTTCCATCGCTGCTTTACGGATCAAGATAGTGTCGTTCAATCCGGCATTTGTTACATTCTCCCGGGCTTTGTCAATTACGACTCCGTTGATGTCTGAACCATAGATCTTGATGTCGGAAACAGGGAGTTCACGACTTATTGCTTCATCATAAATTGATTTCCAAAGTGACGGATTGTAATCTTTCCAGGTTTGGAATCCGAAATACCGCTTGTGTTTATTGGGAGCGATGTTTCGCAAAATCATGGCTGCTTCAATCAGAATGGTGCCGCTTCCGCACATGAAATCGGCTAACGGAGTTGTCCGATCCCATCCGCTAAGAAGGACTAATGCAGCAGCCATAGCCTCGTTTAATGGAGCCTGATTGGTTAGATCGCGGTAACCACGTTTGTGCAGCGATTCACCGGAGCTGTCAAAGGAAAGGGTACATTGGTTTAAATGGATGTGCAGATGGATGCGTAAGTCAGGATGCTCAATATCTACGCTTGGTCGTTCTCCAGTCTTGGCTCTAAATTGATCAACAATAGCGTCTTTGGCTTTTTGCGAAACGAATTGGGAATGGGTCAGATTTGACTGGTTCAACGTGGTATTAATGGCAAACGTACTACTCAAATCAAGGTGCTCACTCCAGTCAATCTTTTGGATTTCCTGGTATAAAATGGTTTCGTTGCTGGCGTCGAATGACTTGAAGGGTTTTAAAATCCGAAGTGCGGTACGACAGAGTAGGTTGGCCTTGTACAAAATAGCCTGGTCACCGTCGAATTCGGCTGCTCGAACCAACGGATTTACATCGGTGGCACCGATAGCACGTAGTTCCTCACAAAGGATTTCTTCACAGCCGGCAAACGTTTTTGCGATAAGTTTCAAGTGGTGGGTAATTAGTCGGTTTTTCGCGCTGGAAGTTCTTCGAGTACATCCAGGAGCATTCCAGCGGTCAAAGTCTTGCTTTTGAATCCTTTGACCAATAGGTTTTTATTGGCTTTCATGCGGTCCCGATCGTCTAGTGAAGAGGTAAGCATGTAAATGCTCATCTGTTTCACTGTTTCAGCCGGATAGGCATTCAGTTGCTCCAGGAATTCGAACCCGTCCAGTTCGGGCATGCGAATATCTAAAAAAAGAACGTGCGGTAGTGGTTCTTTTGCGTCAAGTTTTTTTTTCAAATAATTCAAGCCTTCAGTACTGGAGGTAAAGATCTTGATTTTAGCATCTGGCTCCACTTTTTCAATCACTTCTGAATGAATGTAGTTAAAGATGTTGTCGTCATCAATAAGCAGGTAGTTATGCATGATTCAGGTTTTAGGTTTCGCAGGTAATTTGATGGTCATTTCAGTTCCTTCTCCAAGTTTAGAACTGACTCCAATTTCTCCGCTTAATTTACTAACTATTTCTTTGCAGATATATAATCCGAGACCGGTACCAGGTACGTTGCTAGTGGCCCGGTAAAACATGTCAAAAATCTTTGGTAGATTATTTTCGGCAATTCCTTGTCCATTATCCTTCACGGTAATTTCAATGGTTTCGCCATGATGACGGATGTGCACTACTACCGACGGTGCATTTGTGCCGTTACGGTAGTACTTTACGGCGTTTGATATGATGTTTTTCAATACGGTATTCAGCCGGTAGCTGTCCGATTCAATCATCGGACTACCTTCACTGGACACTTCAAAATACATGTTGGCGGGAGTAGCATATCGCAAGTCTTCAAAAATGTTTGCGATTCGTTCTTTTAGGTTGAATCGGGTTATTTTTAATTCTAATCTAGAATTTCTGGAGTAGTCAAGAATCTCTTGAATGGTTTCATCCAGGCGATCGGCCGAACTGTTAGCCATCTGAAGGAAGTTTCTTGATTTCTCGGAAATGTCTTCAGCGTCCTGTACGATACCGAGAATGCCTTTGATGGAGAGCAGGGGAGAACGTAGATCGTGAGAAATACTATAGACGAAATTATCCAGTTCGGCGTTGATCTTTTGCAATTCTTCGTTTTTATGCAATACATCCCTTTGAACGTTCTTCAAGTCGGTAATGTCAAGATAGATACTGATGAAACCGGTTGTCTCTTGTTGCTGTCCGAGTACGGCCTCTGTACTAACCAATACATGCATCAAACGACCATCGTTTCGAATTAAGTCAATTTCATAGACGCTTTCATCGACTTTTCGGTACGATTGCACTTTGCCTTGTTGCTGTCTTGTTGAAAGTTCCAACTCTGCATTTGAAGCAAGTAGAATCGCAGACGCATCAGTGTCTTCAGTCAATGAAACAAATTTTCGATTCATGAAACGGATCTGGCCCATCGTATCCACTTCTGCCAATCCTAGATTCATGTTGTCGATAATACTACGATATTTTTCTTCGCTGGCTTTTAGTTTTAATTCAGTATTCTTGGCATCGGTGACGTCCACCGAGGTTCCCACCAATCGAATCAGCTCTTGGTGTTCATCCCGTTCTGCAATAACTA
This sequence comes from Candidatus Pollutiaquabacter sp., assembly GCA_947465495.1. Lineage (GTDB taxonomy): Bacteria > Bacteroidota > Bacteroidia > AKYH767-A > 2013-40CM-41-45 > Pollutiaquabacter. The sequence goes on from CANIAS010000021.1 coordinate 16,292, forward strand.
AGCAGTGTAGTGTACGGGTCTGCTTGTTATTTTTCCTTAGGATTCTGAATTCCTGCTCAATCATTTCTTGTTGACTATTCATCAAGTTTTTCACTTCATTCTCAATTTTCTCACGATCATCAGGGTGCATCGAGTTAATCCAGAAGTCATACATTTCTGAATCCTTTTTAGGTTGCTCAACGCCATACTGTTTGAGCATTACTTCATTCCATACTAGTTGTCCAGTAGATGGAATAAATTCCCAGATTCCAATGTTTGATTTGGTAGTAATTATTTCGAAACGGGAGTTGATTTGTAACATCTCTTTTTGGGAGATAATTTCTTGAGTAATGTCTTTTTGCAGTGAAATAAAATTGATAAGATTTCCGTCTTCATCAAATACCGGCGTTATTTCAAGTAGGTTATAATAAGGAGTACCTTTCTTCGTGTAATTCATTAAGGTCACTACAACATTTCGCTTGGCCAGTAAAGCCGCACTCAATTCACGTAAAACCTCTGGATCGTTGCTGTTTTGCAGCAGAAAGTCTTTTGGTTTTTTCCCTTTTATTTCCTCTAATCGATATCCGGAGGTTTGCTCAAAACTCTCGTTGACCCATTCGACCTGTCCCTTATTGTCTGTAATAACAACCCCATTTTTCGTTCGGGTAGCAATCAGCGATAACTTCTTTAGTTCTCTATCGGAGGATTGAATCTGCGTAATTTGTTGAATGATTCTTTTTCTTTTTTGACGATTCGACAACAGTGATTGAACTTGTTGCGCAAAAATTTTAAAAATCGTCGCGTGGCTGGTGTGCTTTTTAGAGTAAAGTGGCGCTTTTTTAATTGAAATCAATCCAATGAGGAAAATAGAAAATGTTTGTTCGGGATCGGCAATTTGTATGAAAAGTCCGTCACTATATGGAGCAAGAAACGGAACAGATTGAAGTACTAATTTCTCTAATACTACCTGCCTTAAAGTGGCCGGTTTCGTGGCCAGGGCTTTCATGGATTGTATCATTTCTTCCTCTTGATTGAGTTGATGCACCAATCCTTCACTGTATAGTAATGAGCCGCCTTGTTCCTGCGACCGCTCTAGATAAACGACCGATGATTCTACTTCAAATACATCGATAATAGCCTCGGCAATCAGTCGTAGAAAATCGTGTCCGCTTAATTCTTTTAAAGCGTCATTGTTGAATAAATGCAGTCGCTTGTACATTTCTAGCTCGTGATCCAGTTGATCACGAGTATTGATCAATTCCTGTTCTACCGAGGAGAACCGAGTTACACGGAGTTGTAGCTCCTCATAAGCTGCTTTTAATCGTTCTAGTTCTGACAGGGCTGTCATTCGTTCTTAGTTTGCGCTGCCGATTTATCGGTAGATCACGTACAGCGCTGAAGTATAATTGTGATATGTATTTTTGCCTCCCAGCTTGGCGAATTCCCCAAACCCGTACATTCCCAGCCAAGGTGGACAGCTACCATTAGCATAAAATGGATGCTGCATAAAGCTCACTAATTCTTCTTTCATTATTTTATTGAAAAGGAATCGTCCTCGCGCTAAGCAATCGGCATGAAATACAGCAACCGGTTTCTTTCCTTTTGATCGCTTTAACATGGCATCTACCATTTTTTTCATTTCACGAAAAATCAAGTCTTCATCACGAATGGTTAACCATAATTTTGTCCCAACGTTACATTCAGTAGCATAGTACATATTATCTCCATCGTGTTTGGTGACAACTCGCAAAATGTGGTGATTGCCATATTCAGCAGCTAGTGTATCATTTAGTTCTTCACCTAATGCGCCTACTGGAATACTATCTCCACAATTGGCATTTTCAGGCAATCCTAATCGCTTTAGGTATTCGTTCCAAGCAGGTCGGTGGTTTAATTCATGGATAATGTGTCCAGTTGATTTGGTTACTACCAATGGTTCGCCCACAGCTACAAATCCGTGTGTAGCTTGTGTATCAATACTCAACGTTGGGTCTGAAAATCCGATGGCAAAAGCACCGTGTTCATACACTTTCCCTCCAAAAGCTTGATAACTAATAAAGCCTTTCATGTTGTCTGAACTAGTAGCTCCAAAAATTGTCACCTCCGGGCCGAAAATAGTTTCAAAGGCAGCAATGCAACGATCGTTAGCAATGTCTATGCCTGATGCCATAAAATAGATCATGTTTACATCTTGTCCGCTCGCCTTTAGTTGCTTGGCTATTTCTAAACACTTTTCATAGGAATTTTGTCCATATACGTTATCTGTGCCAGCGACTACGAATTCTTTACCAGTAATAGACATCAATGCCAGGTCTTTCATAGATTCACTCACACCTTCTCTTCCGATAACGCCACAACACGAAGCTGCTACAATTTGGGCATTGGGTGACAATTGACGGGCTTGGTCAATCAGTTCGTTGAAATTGTGACCAATTGACGCATGGATAATTAATAGGTCAGCATCAGCTGAACGATCACCCATGGCGATTTCCATGCATTCAGAGATGCCTCGTCGTGAATTTACGACCCTTGTACTTGCAGAATGAAAAGTTAACATCGTGGAGGTAGTTGTGATGAATTTATTATTTTGTCATGCCGAATGGGACCTGTTCTAACAAGCGCTTTTCGCGGTACTACAAATCTTCCGAATTTTATTAAACAGAAACATGATAAAAGTCAGCAAAATCATTTTTTCACTTTTAAATTACCTGTTTAAGCCTGTTTTTACGTGTAAAAGGTGGAAGGCTATGTTTATTTATTTAGTGATTGGTCATGCATTAAATACACTATATGCACAACCTGTTGATACATTGTCTGGCTTTTCTTCCAAAAATTCAGGAGAAGAAATTGTCTACTTCTCACCGTTACATCGCTTTGCTACTACAGCGCTACTAACACGTGCCAATGGGCTAATGCCAATTAGTTTTCGAGCGCCGATCCAGCAAGTTCGGCATGATACTGTGGTCTATGAAATTTTAATCGGCCATTCTACTGGAACCAGTACAGGTAATCGTCGTTTTGATGTAGCACTAAATAACCATGTATTATTTACAATAACTACCCCTATGCACCAACATGGATACTATACGTTAGAAGGTCGTTCTAATGAAGGGTGTTCGTATCAATTTGTACCGCAAGAATTTGATATCAACGGTGATGCATTTGGTTTCTTATACCTAAAAGTTCCAGCTGGAATTGTTTCTGATAGTGCTGTTTTTAAAATTATTGGACAAGATCAACAAAGCCGCGACTGGTTAATGGTTTTTATGTATTCACGTCAACTTAAAATAGAGGCAGAGCCGACGTGCTTGGTAACGCGCAATGAAAAACTTCGGCAACTTAATTTGTATGTAGATAATCCATTTGGAGATAGTACTTCTATGCAACTGAATTCGTCAAAAGTGCGACTGGATATATTGCTGAAGAAGGGGTATAACAAAATTAGTTTACCTGCCTATCCCCCCTCATGGACCGGCATTGATACATTGAATTTTGTGGTACATGGCGCTGATACTTTACGACAAATTGTGGAGTTAAATTCGGTGCGAAATTTTGAATTTGATATTATTCACCATTCCCATAACGATATTGGTTATTCGCACTTGCAAACTGACGTGGAACGGATTCAGACAGAGAATATTCGTACGGCTTTACGTTGGATAATGAAAAGTACCAATACTAAATCACGTCCTATATGGCACATTGAATCCTTATGGGCAGTCGAGAATTTTCTGTCGAAGGCTACTTATGACGAGAAACAATTGTTTGTTCATGCTGTTAAATCGGGTGGTATTGTTTTATCTGCGAATTACGCAAATGTTTTAACTGGCTTATGTCAATCTGAAGAACAGTCCTGGAATACCGAGTATGCACGTAGATTGGAACAGCGTTATGGATTTGATATACGCTCAGCCATGATTACGGATATTCCAGGAATTACTTGGACTGCGCTGGCATCGTATACGCACAACGATGTGGACTATTTGGCATTAGGACCTAATTATGTGCAGCAATTACCTGATCACGGTGATCGAGTTGGGAATTTTGTGCTTCAACAAGGCGATCGACCGTTTTACTGGAAACCCGATAGTACTTCAGATCGAAAGTTGCTGGTCTGGACTGCTGGTAAAGGATATTCTTATTTTCATAACATTTCTGCTTCAGATAAACAAGCTGCTTTTGAGAGTAGGATTTCTGATTATTGCAACGAGTTGACTATGCAATCTTATCCCTTTGATTTTGTCCAATTGCATTATACCATGAATGCAGACAATGGTCCTGTGGATACTAATCTATGTACGTTTGTGGATTCTTGGAACCAAAAGTATTCATCTCCCCAATTAGTGATAGCCAACGTGAATAACTTGTTTCAGCGTTTACAACGAGAACACGAAACTAAACTTCCTGTCTGTTATGGCGAAGTAAGTCCCTATTGGGAAGATGGGGCTTATTCGACCTCGTCGGAAGAGATTCGCAACCGTGAATTGGCTAAGCGAACTTTGCAAATGGAAGTATGGGCTCGACAGCAGGATGTATACACGAAAAATGCAGATGCTTTTTATGAATTGCATCGTGATATTGTCATGTTTCATGAACATACCTGGGGATCATGGTGTAGTATTTCAGATCCGGATTTATCGTTTACTACCGATCAATGGTCCTACAAGAAAGCCTTTTTGGATTCTGCAGAAGTGCATTATGCTACTTTAGCACATACCATTGGTTATTCTGATGTAGTACATCAAGAAGTATTTCCCGCTACGAAAGTATCACAATTTGACTTTGAAATAGATCCAAATAATGGCGGGTTGAAATCGATTCTAGTAAATGGTCAAGAGTTACGTGATACAACAGCGATGTTTTCCTTTTTCCAGATGATTTACAAATACAAGGTTGATTCCATGCAATTGTTTGGTCCAAAAATAGTACGAGTAAAAGGATATCGAGATGATCGTACGAGAAAAAAAATAGAATTGGAACTCGTGCTTGATGGTTGTTCTGCTGTGAGTGTTAAGTATAATCTGGATAAATATACAGGAGTACTAACTGCGTCTTGGTCAATCAAAAAAAATCCAGTTCGTGAAAAGGAGTCATTGCACATCGCCATTCCCATGACGCCTCTTGCCAGTAATTTGTATTATGGCGATTCCTTACGCACCCTCCGTTTTGGAACTACGGATCAATTGCGTGGATCTAATTATGATTTTATATGCGCAGGTGACAGAATAGGATGGAAATTGGATGCTGGAAAAGTCGAGGTATTGACGTCTGGTCCAAATTTATTTGAGGTGGGATCGATGACGGACGAGCAGAAGGTGAAGGGCGCTCGTACTTGGAAATCTGAGCCTTCCGTAAATACCTCGACAACCTTTTTGTATGTTTTAAATAATTATTGGCACACCAACTACAAGGCTGATCAAGAAGGCTTATTGGAATTCTCGCTGCGTGTTGTCCTGCGGTCTAATTAGAAGTACAATAATGGCTTCTTGATGAAGTAATAGGACCTACAAGCTATTCATCAAATCGCGAATTGCCACCGATGCCGTAACAGCGCCAAAGGTTGCTGGCATGTAGGAGATGGTTCCATACGCTGATTTTTTATAGTTTTTTCCGTCTGTTAACATCAAGCTTTCTTTGATAGGAATTTCATCGCTGAAGACCGCTTTGACACCTTTGATAATTCCGTGGTTACGCAGATTTTTACGTATCTGCTGTGCAAATGGACACTGATAGGTCTTCGAGATATCTGCTACCAGAAGTCGGGTAGGGTCAATCTTAGCACCAGCACCCATGCTGCTTACAAGTGGTATTTTACGTTCATAGGCAGCTCGAATGAATGTGATTTTTGGTGTTATGCTATCAATGGCATCAATGATATAGTCAGGGCTTACACTTAATACTTCGTTTACCATTTCTGGATTTACGAATTCGTTGATGACGTTTAATTTTAATTCTGGGTTAATCGCCAAAAGTCGTTCGGCCATTATTCCAGCTTTTGATATTCCGTGATTGGTGGATAGTGCTGGAAGCTGTCGATTGCGATTCGTTGGATCTACTACATCTCCATCGATGATTGTCATTTCACCAATCCCACCACGCGCAATAAATTCCGCTGCAAAAGAGCCAACGCCGCCCATGCCAACTACCATGACGTGTTTATGGTTTAATTTTTCAAGGGCAGCGTCTCCAATCAATAGACTGGTGCGTGATAACCAGGTTAAATCATTCATGCTGATTCAAATTTACAGGGTCCAAAGACACGGTCGAAATTATTGGAGATTTTATTTGCAAGTTCGTTTACACTAACACCTTTTATAGAAGCTGCTTTCTGATAAATTGTTTCAATAGGTATGGGATGATTATCGGATTCCAAAAATAATCGTTCCCATGGAACTAGCTTAAAAACGTCTTCGTTTTTAGTGGACAGTAATTGATGTCCAAAGGAGAGATAGTGCCCGGCTTCGAGTATACGGATAGCCAAGGCGGCTCCTTTCTGAAATCCATGAAAAATCACTGATACGTTATTTTGTTCTTCTTTCAATGCTGAAATTACTTCTTCAAATGCTCTCACGCAATGTATAATCAATGGTTTATGAAGTTGGTTGGCGAGGTGAATTTGTTTTCGAAATTGAATTTCCTGCAATTTGAAATCTGTCTTGCAACTTTTATCTAATCCGCATTCGCCTATAGCACGCACATTGTTGAGTTCTGCAGCAATTTTTAATTCCTGAAATTCGGTTTCTGTGTTAATGGAATTAAGGTGCCAGGGGTGAAGCCCGACCGAATAGTAGCTGTTTACGGAAAGTGATTCAAATTTTGAATCTTGGTTGATAATAGCTACTACTTCTTTGGAAGACTCGGTGGAGTGCGTATGAATATTGATGTAACCAGTAGGCATGAATTCAGGCATATGGCAGCGATGTTTTATACGCTGAGGCCACTGTAAATTGCAAGTGAGTTCAATCAGTCCTTGTAGGGAAGTTGTGCGACAAATTTACTCTATTGCTAATGACTAATTTTGAATAAACTTCTTGCGTAGGAATTCGCCATCCGTAGTTTGGATGTACAGAGAATAGCACCCTGCTGCAACGCCTGGTATGGAGATTTGATACGTCGAGCCTCTAGTTTCTACATCCGTAGTAAATACAATGCGCCCTGCTAAATCATAGATAGCTACCCTCTTTAGGTACGTATCATTGTTAAAGGTGATAAACAACTTTTGTTCTTCCGACTTGCAATGTGTTAAGGTCAATTCGTTCTGTTGGTTGAATTTTACAACTTCGATTTGACTCACGGTGCTTTTTCCGTCAAAATCGGTTTGTCGTAAGCGGTAATAACTGATGCCGTCAAAGGGTTCTTCGTCGGTAAAGTCATACGAGTGCACGCTTGACGATGTGCCCGAACCTGAAATTGTACCAACATTATCAAAATTAATAGCATCACGACTTCGTTCAACCGTAAAGAAATCGTTATTCAATTCACTCATGGTTACCCAAGAGCAATGCACAACGGTGAGGTCGGCCAGGGCTCGGAAATAAAGTAGTTCGACTGGCAGTGGTTGTGATGTATTGGCACCAGTGAAGTCGGAAAAAGAGGAGAGGTTGTTCCAAATAAATGTTTTGCTGGCTACATTGTGCGATCCTGATGAGCCGGTGATGTTAATAATACCTGATCCCGGGCAACTGCTCCAAAGTGCAATACCGCTGGAAATACTATATTTTACAGGATACAATGTTCCACTACCTATTATCTCGGTCGGATCGAAATAAGTATAAGTTGCATCGTAATCAATTCCTGAAAGTAAACCTGTTGGTTCCATACTCCAATAACGATTCAGGTAATTGGTTGCTGCCAGGTTGGGCTGTTTGCCTCGTGTAACTTTAGATCTGATTACAGCTCCAGTTTGAGTGCCACTGTGGATATTCAATTCGATGGGTGTGTATTGCAAGGAGTCTCCCAGCGGAAACGTATAACTGATGTTGGTGTTGGTATGGCGTATGAAATATCCATTTATACTATTAATGTGCTTTCCGGTACCAGCACCTGATAAATTACCATTAGATGTGTTTGTTCCCAGAGTCAGTGTTTTTCCGTTTAAGTCGATGATGCCATCGTTGAATGTGATGGCTTCTGTCACAATAACGTCGGTCATTAGTCGCAGCGAATTGTTGTTCCAGCTGTTACTCATCATAATTGATCCTACTTGCTGCGTTGCTGTTGCAATGATGTGTTGCAAAACGCTTCCGGAAAAACGCAATGTGCCGCCTCCAAACATAGCGACTCCATTATTGGTAATATCTCCATAAACGCCAAGGTCGAATGCCGGTGTTACAGTTACCGAAGCGGTAGGTTGCATGGTCAGATTCCTACACACCGACGTGTTGTTACTTGATACAGTTGGATAATTTCCGCCAATAGGCGTAGTTGGAATAGTAACATCGGTGGTAGTTGTTGGAACTGAACGGCATCCCCAGTTTGTTGGTGTATCCCAATTATTAGTATAGCCAAGCCATTGCCCAGGACGTTCGATGGTGGCAATTACGGGTACTCTTACACCATTTGAACAACCGTTGTTTACAGCTTCCGCATAATAGGTAGTAGTGGTTGAGATGACTGGAGTTTGAAAGGTGCTGCCGTTACCGATTAGTGAGCCGCCTGTAGCAGCTGAATACCATTGAACAGTCCCTGCACTAGAGGTAGCTCCCAAGGTTACGCTCGCCGAAGTACATCCACTCGAATCTTGTGTGGATAATAGACCCGGCATGGCACTTACTGTAATATGTATCGTGTCTGCAGGCCCTGTACATCCGTAGGCAGTTGAAACGGGCACGATGCGGTAGAAGACTTGACCTGGAGCAGTATTACCGGTTTGAGTTAGTGTTTGGCTTAACGTACTTCCGTTACCGGAAGATGCTCCAGAAAGGCCACTGCTTACGCCGAAGGTACTCCAGCTGTAGGTTGATGGAATAGTTGCCGATAGATTCACGATGACCCCTGATCCACTGCAGATGGTATCGTCAGGAATTGCATTCATAATCGGCTGCGGGCGAATGGTAACAGTTACCGGTTGTACACTGCTGCAACCATAAACGGATTCAATACCTTGTATGTAATAGGTGGCAGCTGAGTCAACCGCAGTAGGTGTAGCAAGTGCATTGGTCAATGCGGTGGTTGTCCAATAGGTGTATGTCAATCCGGGAGTGGATCCAGTTGTGACGGCAGGCAATGTTAGGTTAACAGCACCTGGGGCGCACACTGCTGCAGGTGGGGTAACAGTCACTACAGGATTTGAATGTACGATAACCGTAGCACTTCCTGATTGAGACTGTAAGCAGAATGACGCATTAGCATAGACTAAGTTTTGCAATTCGTACTGGAAGGTGCCTGGTACATTCGTAGGAGGAGTGACAGTCACACTGTCTGCAGTCGTTGAAGTGGTAACAGTTGCATTAACACCATTCACGGAATAATAAAAAGTGTAGGGTGGATTTGCACCCACCGCATGGAAGGTGACCTGGGCCGAGCTACCTTGACAAACGGATGGTGTAGAAACGATGTTTCCCAGACTACTCATGCTGACCGTAAGTTCGGTGCTTTCTACTCTTGGGCATCCGTTGTTTCCCGTAACAGTTGTTAGGTAAGTAACTGGTGCACTTGGTACCGCTGATGTTGAGTTTGTAGTTGAACCACCAGGCCACCAGGCGTAGGTGAAGGAATTGCTCACAGTTACCCCAGATGCAATAAAGTTGGGATTACCTAATGCCGGGCCAGTCCCATAGGCTGTTGTGGTCGAATTGACGACGGTTGGCGAATTGTCCGGCTGATCCATTTTGTAATAAGCCTTCAGGTTAGCTGTCACCTGAGGGTAGTTGGTGGTCATGTCCGTTGCGATTTGTGCGGCAGGAACAGCGGTGTTAAAAATTCGTAGCTCGTCTATCTGGCCATTCCAGAATCGTGTACCACCGGCCCATCGACCGAGGCGCAGTGATTGCGTTCCGTCGTACAAGATGTTGCCCAACGTCCATGCTGTAGTAGAAATTTGGACACCATTCAAGTAAACAGTTAACGCCGTGCTACTTTTAACAAGAGTTACGTGTTGCCAGGTATTTGCCGTTAAGTTGAACAGCACGGAAGCGGAACCCAACGGCGTATAACAAGCAAAAGAATACTGATTGGTTACAGCGTTGTTTTGTGCGACCGTCCAGCTTAGTCCGGTAAAAGAGTAATTATTATCAATGATCGTAGCATACGGTGATTGAACGGAAGATGGTTTAAGCCAGAATTCAATGGTGAAATTTCGATAGTTGAACCAGTTGCCAAGGTCCGCACTTTGTGAATTTCCATCCAGCCGTAAGGCATTGTTGAAAGTCGCAGGTACGGCCACCAAATCAACGGATGCACCTTGACAGATTGGAGACGTATTCCCAAGGATGCTAACCAATGGTGGATCGATGTTACGGAAGACGACCTGGTTGATGGTGGTCGAGCAATTATAGGCGTCCGTGAAAACCGCATAATACGTACCCGGTTGACTGACAGTACGGGTAGCACTAACTGAAAAATCGTCCCAACGGAACGCTGAGGAACCAGAAGCTGAAAGTTGCAGACTCGTTGTGTTGCAATTAAGTTCGGGATTATTGGCAATAATGGAACCGGTTGGAGCTGCACGTATTACTACTGTTACAGGTTTTATGTCGTTGCACGTTCCGAAGCGAGTTGCTTTGATGTAATAGGTTCCAGCGCCTACGTCGCGAGGATTGGAAAGCAATACGGTACCAGCTGCATCGGACCAGTACGATATAGTCATGTCCGGTGCTGTTCCGGCAGTAATGGCTGCAACAGTGAGATCGATGGTCAGCGGACTGCAAACAGGTGCAGGTGGCGTGATGACGAGAAGTGGTAACTTGACGATAGTGCGGTTGGATGAAAACGTAATGGCTGAGCATCCTGTAAGTCCTGGGGTAATTATGCAGGTTACCACATCGTTGTTGGACAGTCCTACATTCGTATAATTAGCTGAGAGTCCATTTTGCACTGTCACGCCATTCACTTTCCATTCGTAGTTAGCGGCACCTGCATTGGAGGCGCCAGCTACATATCCGCCGTTGTGCGGATTGTATATAATAGCGTCAGTGATGGTCCCACCTTGATTAAAAATGGAAATATCGGCCATCAATGGTAAAGTAGTCGCTACCGCTACACTGGTAAATAGAATTTGATTGTTTTTGTAGTAACGTACTTTGTTTTGTCCTGCGACCAACTCAACACTCAAACGCAAAATATCACCGGGAAGGTAGCTGCTCGTGAAGCCCCGATCAACACCTGATTCTACAATGCGCAGTTCGCCAGTTGCTAAAAGATGGTAAGCAAAAGCGATACTAGTATAATTGCTATTGGCATTCGTAACACTCAATCCTGCCATTCGTGCTTTGTTATTTTCGGTAACGGTGAATTGGAACCCACCGTTCATACTTACAGTGTTCCAACTGGCTGCTCCTCCGTCCCAGGAACCATCGGATTGAATCTTTAATAAATTGTTGGTAGTGGCCGATACATTGGCGAGGTCGCTGGTCTTCCACTTTACTTCTTCATACAACACGTTGCAAGACGTGGTTACCGGCACCCCTTTAACATAAGCATCCACATTGGTAGGAACGATAATGATATTGCGCAGATCGTTGGAGATGAGCGGAGCATTCGATACACAACCCGCTAGGTTAGCGGTCATCTGACATTTAACCAGATCGTTGTTGTTTAAGGAATTGTTGGTATAAGTAGCCGAAACGCTGTTTTGTACTGTAGCACCGTTCACAGACCATTGGTAGGTGGGTGAGGCGCCTGCATTCAACGATACAGCTTCAAATTGACCGCCGTTATAATTAACAACTACCGGTGATTGCACGGTGCCGCCTGGTTCAAAAATGGAAACGTCAACTAATAGGGGTAAAGTCGGAACTAGTAAACTGTTGTAAACGGCAATACTGCTTTTATAGTAACGCACCACGTTGGATTCGACACTGATGCGGAAGGTGTCACCCGTCGCATAGGTGCCCGTGATACCGACATAGCTACCAGCTTCATAGATACGGTATGAAGAATTGTTTTCCAGCAAAAATCCATACCGTATGGTCGTTTGGTCAAATCCAGTATTCGTGGTGCTTAATCCGATCATTCTATTCTTATTCGTCTCGGCGGCAATACATTCAAAGTAACCGTTGTTACTCACGGTATTCCATGAAGCTGCTCCACCGTCCCAGCCATTTATCGTGCCTGTTTTAACGAGTTGGTTAACGTTAGCAACATTCATGTTGGTGGTTAGATCACTCTTTTTCCATTTTACATCTTCTCGTACCATGGAGCAGGAGGTAGGTACTGCAATACCGCGAATGGCAAAATCAATATTAGTTACAGCGGTAATTGTATTGATAATGATGTTTGATGTAAATGGGCTAGAGCTGCATCCTGAAAGGGCGGAGCTGGCAACACACCGCACAGTATCGTTGTTTTGTAAAGAAAGATTGGTATACGTAACAGAAGGGCCCGTTTGAACCGTTACACTATTTACACTCCAAGTGTAATTGAGGCCAGTGCCTAGGTTAAAGGTATTTGCGGTGAAATTGCCACTTCCAAGATTAGTAATGACGGCATTGCTGACTGTTGCTCCAGCGTCGTAAAGAGAAACATCCACCATTAAAGGCAGAGCAGGTGCCGTTCCGCTGACATATACGAGTATTCCGTTTTTGTAATACTTGACCACATTGGATTCGACAGCAATCCGGAACACATCGTTCATAGCATACGTTGCACCTGGAATTGCAATGGTATTTCCGGATTGTCTGATGTCGAAAGTAGCGCTACTGGTAAGGTAAAAGGCAAATTGAATGCTACTCCAGTCAGCATTCGGATTGGTACTGCTAAGTCCAATGATGCGAGGCTTATTCGTTTCAAGGGCTTTGAATTCGAAGTATCCATTGTTATGCACTTTATTCCAGGAGAAAGCACCGCAATTCCAACCCGTGTTTTGCATGCGAATCAACCCATTTCCGTTAACGACTGATGCATCTCTGCTAAGGTCGGATATCTTCCAACGCACCGGTTCTGTCACGAGTGCGCATGTAGCAGTTGCTGGTTCGGATGTGATGGCGAAATCAGACAAGGCTGGAAGGGTGTTGCTAACCACGACATAGTTCGACTGATAAGCAAACGGAGTACATCCAGGAATTCCACTGGTTAAGGTGCAGCGTACGGTGTCGCCACGTAACAACGATGTATTAGTATAGGATGACAACGTACTGTTTTGCACGACAACATTGTTGACTTTCCATGAATAAGTAGCTCCGCTTCCTGCATTGACTGAATAGGCTTGGAATGTTCCGTTGGTGTAATTAGCAACTTCCGCTTTGCCTATGGTGCCGCCGATATCGTATATTGAAGCATCAACGTATAATGGCGGTGAAGGATTTAGATTACTGATATAGAAAAGTACATTGTTACGGTAATAGCGAACTACTAAATTGTCCACCCAAATTTTAAAAATATCGCCGGCTACATAATTGCCAAAACCGCCACGATCGTTGTTAGATTCATACACCCTGAAGGCGCCTGTGCTTTGCAATAGAATTCCGAATTGAACAGTGGCCAGCGAAGCATCCAGATAGGTGTTGGATAAGCCAAGAACTTTTGCTTTGTTGTTTTCAGTAGCGACAAATTCCAGGTAGCCATTATTGTACACTTTGTTCCAGGATGCAGCTCCTCCATTCCAAAGTGCAGGACTTTGAAGTTTCAAAAGGCTATTGTCGGAGCGAACGGTCATGGTAGCAGCGCTGACTTCACTCGCTTTCCACTTTACTTGTTCAATGGTGAAATGACAACCTGATGCACTGCCATTAGCTCCAATATAGAAATCAGCACTGTCAGATACAGCAGGTCGATAGATGATGTAATTGGAATTAATTACTTGCGGTGTGCAGCCCGGCAGATTACTGTTTAGTATACATCTGATGGTGTCGTTGTATTGAAGATTCGATGGGATAAAGCTACTTTGATTATTAGTTAGGATGATGTTGCTATTGATCATCCATGTGTAGGTTCCGCCATTTGGAATGTTGGAAACAAAGGTGCCGTTGTTGTAGTTCACAACAATGGCATTGGTGACTGTTCCGCCAGCTTCGTTGATGGATACATCCGCCATGATTGGTAACGCAGGCGCTACAGTACTGATATAAACCAAGATACCATCCTTGTAGTATTTCAAGATGCCGTTGTCAATGCCAATTCGGAAAACACTACCTGGTGCATAAGTACCCATTAGCCCACGGTCAGCCCCACTTTCGTAAATACGGTAGAAGCCGTCGTTCTGCAAGTAGAAGCAGAAATTAATGGAGTTTTGGTCGGCGCCGCTATTGATAGTCGTTAACCCGACAGCACGGAGCTTGTTGTTCTCTGTGGCCGTGAATTCAAAGTATCCACGGTCTTTTACTTTGTTCAATGAAGCTGCACCTCCATCCCATACTCCGTTGCCAGTGGTTTTCAATAAGCTGTTTACATTGACAGCAGACATGTTGCCGGTCATGTCGGAATTGCTCCACATCACTTGTTCGATGGCTATGCTGCAAGACGGATAGACGCGCTGCCCTTCAATAAAGAAATCAGGAGTCAGCTGTGGCGCCGTACTGATAATAATTCGATTGGATAAGTAATTATTTCCTGCTAGACAGCCTCCCAACGAAATTTGACAGGTAAGCTGATCTCCTACTGCTAACGAAGTGTTGGTGTAGGAGATGCTACGGCCGGTTTGTACCACAATGCCATTTACCATCCAGGTGTACGTAACATCATTACCCGTCTGCTGTGCAATGGCAACAAAATCTCCATTGTTATAATTGTACACCATGACGTTGGTGAGTGTAGCACCGATATCGTTCAACGATGCATAGACCAGTAACGGTAAGGATGGAGTAATAGTACTTGTGTAAACTAGTGTTCCGTTTTTGTAATACTTGATGGTGCCAATCTGAATGTGAATACGCAAAATATCACCAGTGGCATAGGTTCCGAAATTTCCGCGACTTACACCGCTTTCATAAATACCAAGTATGCCGCCTGTTTGAAGGTAAAATGCGTATTGTATTCCGGTGTAGCTGGAAGTGGTGTAGCTACTGCTCAAACCAAGCATTCGACCTTTGTTGGTTTCGCTGGCTGTGAATTCTACATAGCCGTTGTTGTAGACACGGTTAAGACTGGCTGCTCCGCCATCCCATCCTGTAGTTAATTGTTTGGTCAGATTATTACGGCTGCGAACGACGCGTGAAAGGTCTTGGAAATTGGTAAAATTGTTCCAAACTACTTCTTCGCCTGCCATACGGCAAGAGTTTTGTTCCACTTCACCTCGAATGAAAAAGGATAACGCCGGATTTGGCAAAATGGCTCTTCGTCTGATAATGTTCGACGTGACGGTGTTGTTCAAACATCCTACTAACTGCAGGTCACATTGTAGTACATCTCCCGCAACCATGGTTGGATTGATGTACTGTGAGGTGTTTGGTCCTGAAACTACTCCATTGAGCTTCCATTGGTAATTCGCGGGAAGACTTCCATTGATGACAATCGCATTGAAATAGCCGCGGTTAGGATTCCAGATGACAGGATCCAAAAGCGTGGAACCTACATCGTAAAAAGTGGCATTAGCACGAAGTGGCAACGAAGGAACCGTATTGCTGGTGTAGAACAACACGCTGTTTTTGTAGTAGCGTACTTTGCCTTGTTCAATAGCAATGCGGAAGGTGTCTGTGGCAGTGTAGTTATTAAACGTTCCTCTGTTAACGCCAGCTTCAATGATGGATAGTGTAGCGCTATTTTGCAAGTAGATGCCGTATTGTATAGCAGCTTGCGCATTTCCAGTATAGGCAGTGCTTAGTCCGATTGTTCGTGCTTTGTTGATTTCAGCTACCCTGAATTCAAAATAACCTCCTTCAACTACTTGGTTGTAACTGATGATGGCAGCATCCCAAGCCGTAGAGCTTGTTTTGGTTACTAGGGTAGGTGTAATCGATAAGCGTTGTTGGTCCGATAATGTGGTGAAACTCCAAACGGCTTGTTCACCGGCCAGCCAGCAAGCCGTAGAATCAGGAACTCCTTGAATGTAAAATGCCAAGGATGGATTCGGAGCTGCTGGTTGAATAATTATCTGATTAGACGGTAAAATAGTGCTAAAGCATGTTTGAAATGACAAATCACATGTTAGAATTGACCCTGTGGCAAGCGAAGGGTTAGTATAAGTTGCCGAATTTCCGCCATTGGCAACGGCGTTCGTCTTCCAGGTATAATTCAGCGGACTTGTTGTGTTAATAGCATAGGCGTTAAAGGCGCCATTGTTTAGATTCCATACAACCATCTCAGCGGCAGTCGCACCGATTTCATTGAGCGCAGCCTGCGCCATCATCGGCAAAACAGCAGTTACACTGCTGGTGAAAAACACTACTCCATTCTTGTAGTAGCGAACCACGTTATTATCAACGGCCACCCTGAATATATCATTGGCTGCATACGTGCCGAAGTTACCCCTGTTGTTTCCTGATTCATAAATGCCGATGGTGGCACTGCTTTGCAGGTAGATTCCATACTGTACTGTTGGGTAACTATTTGTAGTGTAAGAGTTGCTTAGGCCAATAATTCTGTTTTTGTTGATTTCAAGGGCTTTGAACTCCAAATAACCGTTGTTGTAAACTTGGTTGTAGGAAACAGCAACAGCATCCCATCCGTTACTCAAACGTTTTGTAGCGGTATTTGCTGCAAGGGTAAGACGTTCCTGATTGCTCAACGCTGTGAATTTCCAAACTACTTGCTCGCCCGCTTTTCGACATCCATTCTGATCTGGAACTCCAGCAATGTAAAATGAAATGCTTGGACTGGGTTGTGCCAGTATTGTGGTAATGGTGTTGGAGGTGTAGGTGTTGGTGAAGCAACCGGTAAGCTGAAGCGTACACGCTACAACGTCGTTGACATTCAGCGTAGGATTACTATAATTTGAGGATGTGCTTGATTGAACGGATACTCCGTTGACGGTCCAGTTGTAAGTAGGATTAGCCGGACCGTTTAATACAGTTGCTGTGAAAAGGCCTCCAGATCGATTATAAATGCTCAGGTTGATGATGGATCCCCCCGGATCCGCAATGCTAACGTGCGCGAATTGTGGAAGGGTGGGTGCAATTGTACTTGTGTAAAATAGAATGTTGTTGCGGTAATAATTGACGCGTCCGCCTTCAATAGCTACGCGCATAACATCTCCTACAGCGTAATTTCCAAATGTGCCTTTGTTGGTGCCAGATTCGAATATCTGCAAGCTTCCGTTATTGGCAAGGTAAATAGCATATTGGATATTGGTATAGCTTATCCCTGTAATAGTATTGCTCAATCCACCCATCAAAGCTTTTGACGTAAGTGTAGCAGTGAACTGGAAGTAGCCGTTGTTGTTGACTTGGTTTAACGATGCTCCCCCTGCATCCCAAGTCGTTCCTGAAATTTTGGTGATACTCGTTGGCGTTGTCTGAATCCTCGGACCATTGTCCAGGGAAATGAACCTCCAAGCGATTTGTTCCGAGGTCATCTTGCAGTTGCCAGTGTCCGCTAAGCTGCGTATGTAGAATTGCAACGATGGATTTGGAGCTGAATTGATTAACGTGGCGCTGTTGGAGATTACAGAATTACTGGCGCAACCATCCAGTGTAATGGAACATGTGAGCAGGTTGGTTGACGTAAGATTTGGGTTGGTATAAGTATTACTATTTGTTCCGGTATTTACTCCGTTGAGTTGCCATTGATAAATAGGGTTGGGACCGGTATTCGATGCATTGGCCATGAAAGTGCCACTGCACGGATTTGAAACCGTAACCTGGGATACCGTAGCACCGATATCAGCCATCGAAACGTGAACTATCATGGGCGCAACAGGCGCAACCAGACTGGTATAGAACAAGACACCGTTTTTGTAATAGCGAATGGTGCCCGATTCAATCGCAATGCGGAATAAATCGTTGGCGGAATAGTTTCCGAAACTACCCGAAGGTCCGCGACTTATTCCTGATTCGTACACGTCTACCATCCCATTTGATCGAAGGTAAACGGCAAATTGGATGTTGAGATAATTGACTCCTGTGAAAGAAGTACTTAATCCAAGCATCCTGGCCTTGTTAGTTTCAACGGCCCTGAACTCTACGTAACCATTATTACTCACTGTGTTGAGTGATGCAGCGCCACCGTCCCAGCTAATGGTGTTGATTTTGGTCAGGTTGTTGGTGGCCACTGTTGCGTTAGCTACTGTGGCGCTGTTCCACACTACTTTTTCAGAAGAAAGTTTGCAGGAAGTTTGATCGGTTACTGCACCAACGTAAAAATCCAATCCTGCAATAGTTGTAGGGGATCCATAGTAGCTTCCTTGGTCGCATTGGAGAATTCGTCGTTCGGCAGGTAACAATGCACTCGCAAAAACAATCGCTTCGGAAAGCTCCATTTCGGTGAAATAGTTACTGGTCTGCGATGGATTATTCAATTGGCCCATAGCTATTCCAGTTGATGGAGTCAATGGAATGTTGGGTAATGTGAAATTGTATTCTACACCGTCTTTAGCCATCGTCAAGGCACTTCCGACTTGAATGGCATTGTAAGTGTGGATTGCGCCACCCGGATCCGGATTGATAACAGTTCCGGTCACGTCGCATCCCCAAGCCGACCAGCCTACCATGTTGTTGTTGGATCGGTAGAAGAAACGGCCGCGTCGTGTATCGTTGGTAGTTCCAATTCCGAAAGGCAGATCGGTATTGCCAACTCCCGTAAGACTTAACCATCGTGTCACCATGTTGATGGTACTGCTAGAAGCTGTGATAGTGGCAGCGTTATTAGTCAGAAAGGAGGAAGCGGTATAGGCGCGATCACCCCAGAAATTCACCGTCACTTTTCCGTTGGGCCCGCGAACAATCACCCCTGTATCGACAATCATGGGTTGATTGTCTTGGTTGATTTGAGTAATATGACGTGCATTTCCCGTTTGATCAAACCAGGTATGGACGTAGCCGGTAGGTACCACCAATTGTGGTACACCTAATGTGGGGGTATACCCCAGAAAGGTAGAACCTGGTTGAAGCTGTGCACCCCACAGGGCAGTACTGATTGCCGCATTTCCAGGGTAGACGTTCGCCAATGGATTGTCAACCATGTATTGCACACGAAATACAAGATCCGTTGCAGCTGGAATCGTTGCCACTGTAGTATAGGTTCCGCGCAGTAAATACCATCCCGAAGGAAGCGCTGTAATGGAAGGATTAATCCATCGACCTCCAACGGAATTGACATACGTCCCGGTGTTTAGGTTGAATGACATGTAGCTGCTGGAAGTGCCATCAGCAAAAACGCCGCGAATAATTATCAGGCGACTGGTATTGTCGATTGGTTTCACATACAGGCTCATCGAATACATCGAATTGGCCTGTGGTGTGGTATAATTGTAATCGACAAAATGCTCGTTGTTACTCGCCGTCTCGTTAAACAGCTCAGCAGTCATTGAACTATTTGGAGCGATGGCGCCATTCGCTGTGATGGTACTTCCAACACCGCTCCAAACGGCTGTGTTGTTCAGTTGTTCCGAATAAGTAAATAAGTTGGGGCCACCGATAAAGTCTAATAAGGCCACAGTGTTCAAATCCCCAGTAGCGGAGAAACCAATGTCTTGCAGGGCATCGTCAGACGTTCTGCGCACACGAATCGCCGGAGCGCTCACTATCGTAGGTACATAGCTGGATCCCGCCACCACCGGGTAACCTGGCGAAATACTGGTATAATTAGATTGAAGTTTTCGGAGTGAATAAGCGGCTGATGCTGCAGGCAATACATCCAGTACCTGTGCCAAGGCATTGGTGGATAGTAAAATGAATAAAAAGCAAAAGTTGATTAGTTGTCGAACCTTTATTCTATTCATGCCCTTGCCAACTACTGGCAGCTTTAATTTCATGTTTTTTATACCAGCTTCTGAAGGTCTAAGTGATTGATAACTAGAGGCGTCGGAAGCGACGTAAATGTACGAATTTAGAATCGTTCAAAGATAGGCGAACACCCCTATAAAGCTAATTATTAGTAGTTTTTTAATGCATTATTTACTGAATCGTGGCTGCCGTAAAAAGTAGTTGCTGACTTAGAAAACAGGCCGATTTTTACGCATCAGTAAGAGGTACATACAGCCTGAAACAATGAATCCCACAAACCAGGCGTAATGATATAGTCCTGTGACCCAAGTTCCGAATACCTGCGCATCAATTACTTTGATAGCTGCCAGAAACCCTGGAATATTTGGTAGTATCCCGATGATCAACGCAATGATGGCATTTCGGTTGAAACCATTCGAATATCCATAGATGCCATCGTGCCGATATAGATCGTTGAGTAAAAGGTCTTTTTTACGAATGAAAAAATAATCGGAAATCATGATTCCGCCAATTGGTCCAAGCAGGCTGGAGTATGCGATAAGCCAGGTAAAAATGTAACCGTCGGGATCAGCAATTAATTTCCAAGGAAAAATCATAACACCAATGATACCAGTGATGTAACCTCCTTTTTTAAAATCAATCTTGGAGGGTGATAGATTTGCAAAGTCATTGGCAGGACTCACAATGTTGGCAGCTATGTTGGTAGCCAATGTGGAGATGATGATGCCTAGCATTGCAATTGATACCATCCATTTGCTGGAAAACATACCCGCCAGTTTCACAATGTCCCATTCCGTATGTCCATATATCAGTGCGGTGGAAGAAGTAACGATAACACCAACAAAAGCGAAAAAAGTCATGGAAGGAGGCAGCCCTATAATTTGGCCATTCACTTGTGCTTTTTGGGATTTTGCATAACGTGTAAAATCTGGAATATTCAGTGATAACGTAGCCCAAAATCCTACCATGCCAGTTAATGCCGGAAAAAAGTAATCCAGAAATTCACGGTTGGTGGTGAACTTGGAAGGCTGATCCAAGATGGGCCCTAGTCCGTTTGCTGCCCAGATGGCCCACACTAACAATGCAAAGGCTGCTGCCGGTAGGAAGAACGCTTTGAATACAAGTAATTTTCGGATACTATCAATGCCTTTCTTGATAATGAACATGTTTAACAACCAGAATGCTAGAAAGCATGCCATTGGTAATGCTTGCGGGAAAAGTGTAGTGGTATTAATTTCTTCTAACGAAGGAACCCAGGCGCGAATAAGATGGTAAAGTGATTCGCCACCAATCCATGTTTGTATGCCAAACCATCCACATGCGACGATAGCGCGTAAGATAGCTGGAATGTTAGCGCCCTTTGTTCCGAAGCTTGCTCGAACCAATACCGGGAAGGGAATGCCATATTTTGCTCCTGCATGGCCATTCAATATCATAGGCACCAATACAATCGTGTTGCCCAAAAAGATGGTAAATACTGCCTGGTACCAATTCATACCGCCATTGATCAATGAACTCGCAAGCATATACGTGGGAATACACAAACTCATACTGATCCAGAGTGCTGCGTAATTCCAGGTGCCCCAACTGCGTGCGTGACTACTAATTGGTGCAAGGTCCTCGCTATACAGTGAATGATTATTCGTTTGGTCAATGTTTGCCATAATGTTAGAGGTTGGACTATGGTAAATGTGCTGAATTAACATTGCCCATACAATCATTCATTGGGCGAATGCATATTTTTTATACAAGTTGAATTTGTTAATTATTAGCAGTCGGTTTGTTCTGTCATCCCATTCCTTAGGTTCAATTTTAGCTATATTTGCGGTAAATCAATTGATAATTCATTTTTACTGTGTCACTCATTAAATCCATTTCAGGCATTAGAGGTACCATTGGCGGTAAGCCAGGTGAAGGACTAACCCCTGTAGATATCGTCAAATTCACGGCAGCTTACGGAACCTGGTTGTTGAACCGTACCACTACGAAAGAACGGACTTCCGTTGTTATCGGTCGCGATGCCCGTATTTCGGGTATCATGGTACAAAATCTTGTTGCCGGCACATTGAAAGGGTTAGGCATTGATGTCATTTATCTCGGTTTGGCTACAACGCCTACTGTCGAAATGGCTGTTACCGATTTCAAATCAGCGGGTGGAATCATCCTTACTGCCAGTCATAATCCTAAGCAATGGAACGCTCTCAAATTATTGAATGAGCGTGGGGAATTTATCTCTGCTGCCGATGGGGAAGAGGTGCTTCGCTTGGCCGAAAGCGATTCGTTCGTTTTCGCTGAGGTCAATAAAATTGGACTTCATAGCCATGTGTCCGATTATCATCATCAACATATTAAACAGATCCTTGCCCTGCCGTTGGTGGATGTAGAAGCCATTAAAGCACGTAATTTCAAAGTCGTTATAGACTGCGTGAATTCTGTTGGTGGCATTGTTCTTCCTGAACTGCTGCGCGCCTTGGGAGTCACTGAGATTATAGAACTCTACTGCGAACCTAACGGACAATTTCCACATAACCCTGAACCGTTGCCCGAGCACTTGGGTGATATTTCACAAGAGGTTCGTAAGCGTAATGCCCACCTCGGGATTGTCGTCGATCCAGATGTTGATCGGCTTGCATTGGTCTGTGAAGATGGCGAGATGTTCGGTGAAGAATATACGTTAGTAGCTGTTGCGGATTATGTATTAAAGCATCACCCAGGAAATACGGTCTCAAACCTTTCTTCTACGCGTGCATTGCGGGATGTGACGGAAAAAGCAGGTGGTGCTTACTTTGCAGCGGCTGTGGGCGAAGTGAATGTTGTTGAAGCCATGAAAGCGCATCAGGCTGTAATCGGCGGTGAAGGCAATGGCGGAATTATTTATCCTGAACTTCACTATGGACGTGACGCTCTTGTCGGCATTGCGCTATTTCTGACTCATCTCGCTAAGTCGTCCAAAAGCATTTCGATGCTTCGTGCAACGTATCCCAACTATTATATTTCAAAAAACAAGATTGAACTCACGCCAGAGATTGATGTGGATGCTATTTTAGAAAGCATTAAAGAAAAATACAAGAAACAACCTGTCAATACCATTGACGGGGTGAAAATAGAGTTTGACAAGGAGTGGGTACACCTTCGTAAAAGTAACACGGAGCCAATCATCCGAATCTATGCCGAGTCGCAGTCTCAGACAACGGCAGGCAATCTTGCCGAGAAAATTATCCGTGATATCAAGGACCTCATCAACTGATAACACGGCATCTGTTCTTACCATGAAAATATACCTCGATAACGCCGCTACAACTCCGATGGATCCGGAAGTCATTGAAACGATGGTCACCTACATGCGCCAGCATCATGGTAATCCATCTTCTATTCATTCCTTCGGTCGTGAGGTACGCGCCGGTATCGAGAAAGCACGGAAGACAGTAGCTACTTTGCTAAACGTTACTCCGTCTGAGATTTTCTTTACCTCTGGGGGAACGGAAGCAAACAATACAGCACTGTCTTGTTCAGTTCGAGACCTTGGTGTCACTCATATTATTTCTTCTCCAATCGAACACCATGCAGTGACTCACACCATTGAAAAAATGGAGAAGGAAGGACGCATTGCCATAAGTTGGGTAAAGCTGGATGAGCATGGATCTGTACGATTGGATCATTTGGAAGAATTATTGAGTAAAGGCGGAAAAACACTTGTTTCATTAATGCATGCCAATAATGAAATTGGCAATCTTTTGCCAATTGATCGTGTAGCAGCCTTGTGTCAACAGTATGGTGCCTACTTTCATTGCGATACGGTGCAGACCATGGGGCATTTCCCGTTGGATTTAGCTGCGGTACCTGTGCATTTCGTTACTTGTGCAGCCCATAAATTTCACGGCCCGAAAGGGGTCGGCTTCCTGTACATTCGCCACGATGTTAAAATTCATCCTTTTATTTTTGGGGGAGCTCAGGAACGTAATATGCGCGGTGGTACGGAGAATGTTTATGGAATTATTGGTCTGGCTAAAGCACTGGAGCTCGCTTGTAGCGCTATGGAAGAACACCGCGAGCATATTTCAAGCTTGAAATATTACATGGCCAAACAATTGGAGCAACACATCCCTGGTATTCGATTTAACGGTGGGTGTATGGGCGATAGTTTGTACACGGTTCTTAACGTAGCGTTCCCGCCAAGTGCTCAGGCGGAAATGTTATTGTTTAACCTAGATATTGCAGGAATTGCCTGCTCGGGTGGTAGCGCGTGTTCATCCGGTAGCAACGCAGGTTCGCACGTGTTAAAAGCACTTTATGGGAGTGATAATCGTCCGTCCGTGAGATTCTCGTTCAGTAAATACAACACCCATGAAGAAATTGATTTCGCCGTGAATAAGCTAAAAGAATTGTACGTCGTGAATGTCTGAAGCGGTTGGATTGCTATAAAATGAAAAGGGCTTCCGTTGAGAAGCCCTTCTTGTTATTATCGCGGTCCGCCGGGAGGTGGTCCTGGACGCTTGCCGGATTTACGATTGTCGTCCCGTTTATCTTGCAATTTATTTAGCAGCTCCCGCTTGAATTCTTCTTCCGCACGGTACAACTTACCCACTTTCTTCATTGGCAGAACTTTCTTGAATTGTGGGTTGTATTTCTTCACCAGGTCAAGTTCAGATTGACGAAAGGCGATTTCATTGTCGACGAGTTTTTCAACGTCTGAGTCGGAAAGTTCATCAAAGTTAGCCCTGGCATTCAGTAGATTTTCCTTTCGGCTCTTACGCAATTTTTCCAGTTCGTCTTGGTATTGATTGTAAACAGGCCAAAAGGCTTGTGCCTCTGTTGGTGTCAATTGGAGCTGATCGGTGATGAAGCCGATTTTCATTGCTTCTATCCGTTCGCGTTTTTTTCCTTCGGGTGGAGGTCCTCCAGGCCCGGGCTGGGCTAGTGTCAATAAACTAGTTGTTAACAAAAACAAAGTGGCGATTGCTAGCTTTTTCATTGTCATAGTTCTATATCAAGTTGAGTGAAGTCTATATGATTCTCAATCAAGTATTCTTTGTAGGATTGATCGTCTGTATTTTCGTCCGAATTTTCGGTGACATACGCTTCACCAAGGGTGAATTCATCCAAGTCTTCCCAGAGGTATGAGTCGCTGATTTCCTGTACGCTTAATTCCTCGTTAGGTTGATCGGAAAGTATAATTTGTTTGTGGCTTAATCGGTAAATGAAGAAAACAGAAGCTAGCATAGCCGCTAACGCCAATAACCGGACAGGGTATAATGGTCGAATCACCGGATGGCTGGTAAAATTGGTGGATTTTCCTTTGACGCGATCTAAAATAATTTCGGGAAGCGTCTCAAAATATCCGCTAGGCACAGTAAAACCAGTTTCTTTGGCTGTTCCTGATTCGGACGGGATTGAACGAACAGTGTCCATAACAGCGTTGGAAAGCGATTCGAAATAGCCATTGGGAACGGAAAAGGGGTTTTCTTTCGAAATACTTTTCAGCGATTCATCAATCTTTTCGTTGTGTATATGCTTCCTGTGGTTCATTTTCAGCGGTATGACAAGGCCCTGACAAACAAGTTTAATGGCCAAGTATGAACTTTTCAATTTTTTTTACGGCGTGGTGATAGGTAGCCTTTAGTCCACCTACCGTCAATCCCATATCAGCAGCCATCTCTTCGTATTTTTTTCCTTCAAAATACTTCATCGTAAAGACAATCCGCTGTTGTGGCGGGAGCCGCAGGATGGCTTGTTGTAATTTAAGCTGGATTTTATCGCCTGTAAATAATGGGTCGTGCTCCAACTTATCAGATAACTCCCTCTCAGCATCCTCCAACGACAAAAAATAGCGTCTGTTTCGTCGTTTTAGAAAGGTAAGGCATTCGTTGGTGGCAATGCGATACATCCAGGTAAATACCTGTGAATCTCCCCGGAAATCCGGAAGGGCTTTCCATACTTTAACAAAGACATTCTGGATAATATCGTTCGCATCATCGTGATCCATAACGAGCTTGCGAATATGCCAATAGAGACGATCCTGGTATTTCTGTACCAACTCTGTGAACGCTTCATGCCGTGTGGCTTCGCGTGCGAACTTCTCCAATAATTCAGCGTCTTCTAGTTCCTGCATACGGGTTGAACGAGCGGAACGGAAGTGTTTTTTATACCACTGCTGCAACCGATTTTTTGCGATGAATCGCTTTTTGAGCAGCAGCCATGATATTATCGGCTTCCAATCCGTATTTTTTCATCAATTGATCCGGTGTGCCGCTTTCGCCGAATGTATCCATTACAGCTACGAATTCCTGCGGAGCAGGGTAGAGGGTTGTCAATACGTGTGCAACTGCTTCTCCCAATCCGCCCCACAACTGATGCTCCTCTGCTGTCACAACACAACCGGTCTTTTTGACGGACGCTAGGACTGCGGCACTGTCCAAAGGTTTAATCGTGTGAATGTTGATGACTTCGGCTGAGATTCCTTTTTCGGCTAATTGTTCGCAAGCTTCAAGTGCTTTCCATACTAAATGACCAGTAGCTATAATGGTCACATCGGTTCCTTCATTCAACAATACGGCTTTGCCGATTTCAAACGTCTGGTCAGCTGGGGTGAAATTAGGAACAACCGGACGACCAAAGCGAAGATAGACTGGTCCTTCGTAGTGCGCAATAGCGATGGTGGCAGCTTTGGTCTGATTGTAGTCACATGGATTAATGACCACCATTCCAGGTAGCATGCGCATCATGCCAATGTCTTCCAGAATTTGATGCGTCGCTCCATCCTCTCCTAATGTAATACCAGCGTGTGAAGCACAGATCTTTACATTTTTACCGGAGTAGGCGACAGACTGCCGAATCTGATCATAAACACGTCCGGTAGAAAAATTGGCAAAGGTTCCGGTGAACGGAATCTTTCCACCAATCGTCATGCCGGCAGCAATACCGATCATGTTGGCTTCAGCAATACCGACCTGAAAAAAACGATGTGGAAATTCTTTCTCAAATGCATCCATCTTCAAAGAACCGGTTAGGTCGGCGCATAAGGCAACTACTTCTGGATTAGATTTCCCAAGTTCCAATAGTCCTGCACCGAATCCGGAACGGGTGTCTTTCTTGTCGGTAAAAGTGAATTTTTTCATGAGGTATATTTCAGTGGTCTTATCAGTTAATGACGATGATGTTTGAATCTCCGGATATGATGGAAAATTCTTTTTCAATCGTGTAGATGGATTCACGCGAATTCTTTGGACGATAAACAACTTTGTAGCTGCCAGGCTGCAATACAATGGTTTCCCGTGTCTGGTTCTCATCTAAGTTGCAGACCCAAGTCAATTCCTGTTTGGCTGTACTGTAAATGCTGCCGTATCCCGTTCCGTTGTTTACCAGCGTGATGATTCCAGGTCGTGGAATTTGAATGGTCGTAGTATTGCTTTGATCTACACGTACATCGTACAATAGAATCCGAGGCAAGGTCAATACTTCCAGATCGTATTTACCGACAAGATATTTTTCGGTGGAACTTAGATCTTGAACGTGTAACGTCTTGGTAGTTCCGGCTTTTCGTACGATTACTTGAGTCTTTCTGGATTCTGCTGGACCGTCGTATTTGATGGAAAGATATCCCTGTGGAGCGTCGATTCCTACCGTGGTGTGCTTTCCCGGGGTGAGTATTACACTGTCTTTGGATACCGCTGGCACTGTGTGTGCCACAATGCGGTAGATCGGCAATGGATCAATGACCAAGGTGTCGGGGTTGCCTTTCGAATTTAATGTATGAATGAAATTGTATTTTTCTTCACCGGTCGCACGATCGTAAAAAGTCATGTTAACGTTCGACTCGGTTGGATTCAATTGATTGTCCAACAAATTGATTTGCATGGTCGTGT
>CANIAS010000022.1 GCA_947465495.1 Candidatus Pollutiaquabacter sp.
GACTTTGTTCCAAGCAGATACGAAATCATTCACGAATTTTTTATCAGCATCCGCACAAGCGTAGACTTCAGCAAGTGCGCGAAGTTCGGAGTTGGAGCCGAAGATCAAGTCTACACGGGTACCGGTCCATCGCAATTCGTCGGTTTTCCGGTTGCGCCCTTCGTAAATTCCTGATTCAGCAGCCGGCTTCCAAGTGGTTTTGATGTCGAGCAAATTGACAAAGAAATCGTTGGTCAATTGTCCCGGACGGTTGGTGAAAACTCCGTGCTTGCTGCCGCCAAAGTTGGCACCCAATACACGCAGTCCACCGATCAACACGGTCATTTCAGGCGCAGTAAGCGTCAATAACTGGGCTTTGTCAACCAGCATATCTTCGGCATGCACCGAATATTTTTTCTTCTGGTAATTACGGAATCCGTCAGCATGCGGCTCAAGTACAGAGAATGAATCGACGTCTGTATGCTCTTGTGTTGCATCAGCACGACCAGGAGTAAATGGAACACTCACCTCGTATCCTGCTGCCTTAGCCGCTTGTTCGATGGCAGCACATCCTCCCAGCACGATCATGTCGGCCATGGAGATGAGCTTACCGCCGCCAGCCGAAGTATTGAATTCCTGACGTATGCTATCCAGTTTATTCAACACATTGGTTAGTTGTGCAGGTTGATTGACTTCCCAGAATTTCTGTGGTGCAAGACAAATACGCGCACCGTTGGCTCCGCCGCGTTTGTCAGATCCACGGAAGGTGGAGGCCGAAGCCCAGGCCGTTGAAACCAGTTCAGCAGTACTTAAACCAGAAGATGAAATCTTGTTCTTTAAAAGAATTATTTCACTACTGTTCACCAACGGGTGATTGACGACAGGGATAGGGTCTTGCCAGATGAGATCTTCTGCAGGCACTTCAGGTCCAAGGTAAAGTGACTTTGGTCCCATATCGCGGTGCGTAAGTTTGAACCACGCCCGTGCAAAGGCATCAGCGAAAGCTTGCGGATCCTGATGGAAACGACGGGATATTTTTTCGTAAGCCGGATCAAAACGCAAGGAAAGGTCCGCGGTGGTCATCATGGGCGGATGTTTTTTGTTTGAATCATGTGCATCCGGAATCAGATGTTCCGGCTTGCAATTCTTAGCGACCCACTGGTGTGCACCGGCAGGACTCTTGGTAAGTTCCCATTCGTAGCCGAAGAGCATTTCAAAATAGCCGTTATCCCATTTGGTTGGATTGGGCTTCCAAGCGCCTTCGATGCCACTGGTCGTGGTATGTACACCTTTTCCACTGCCGAGTGCATTGATCCATCCAAGGCCTTGTGCTTCAATGGGAGCGCCTTCTGGTTCAGGACCTACGAGTTTAGGGTCGCCTGCTCCGTGCGCTTTTCCGAAGGTGTGTCCGCCGGCTACAAGTGCAACGGTTTCTTCATCGTTCATGGCCATCCTGCCGAATGTTTCACGGACATCTCGGCCGGAAGCTACCGGATCAGGATTTCCATTAGGTCCTTCGGGGTTGACGTAAATCAATCCCATTTGAACTGCTGCCAGTGGGTTTTCCAATTCGCGGTTGCCAGTGTAGCGTTTGTCGCCGAGCCACTCGTGTTCTTTTCCCCAATAGATGTCTTCTTCAGGATGCCAGATGTCAGCCCGACCACCGCCGAAGCCGAAGGTTTTGAAGCCCATCGATTCGAGAGCTACATTGCCGGCGAGAATCATGAGATCGGCCCATGAGATCTTATTACCATATTTCTGTTTGATAGGCCATAGCAAGCGACGAGCTTTGTCGAGATTGCCATTATCTGGCCAACTATTTATAGGTGCGAAGCGCTGATTGCCGGTGCCGCCGCCTCCACGACCATCACCTGTACGGTATGTACCGGCGCTGTGCCACGTCATGCGGATGAACAATCCTCCATAATGTCCCCAGTCGGCCGGCCACCATTCTTGCGAGTCGGTCATTAATTTTACGAGATCCGCTTTGAGTGCTGCATAGTCCAGCTTCTTGAATTCTTCGGAATAATTGAACCCGGCATCCATCGGATTGGATGACGGCGCATGCTGTCGCAAAATAGTAAGGTTGACTTGATTGGGCCACCAGTCCCGATTACCTGTACCGCGACCTGCTGATGGAGAAGCGATAGCGCCCGTGAAGGGGCATTTGCCTTCGCCGGTCATGTTGCTTTGATGTGTTGTATTGTCCATGATAGTTTGTTTTTTCGATGGTCTTTTGGGGCAGTAAAATTACGATAAATTAGGTCGGTTTTTCAGGAGCGTGGTCATATTGCTACTACGAATCAAGCAGCTGGTAATTAGAATGTAGTTGTATTGAAGGCAGCTATTGAACAATGCCATCGTGTTTTATTAGTAGCGTTGAACTTTTTTCTGAATGAGTTACTTTCGAAACGGAATCAACAACAAATAAATCCACCCAATTGTTTTTCGGTGTTACGGCTAATTATACTTCGATTCTATACGTATGAGCAAGTCTGTCGAATAATCGACAAAACCAGTCAAGTAAGTAAAAGATTATTTTTTCTCGAGATAGAATTCGAAATAATCAGCCCATTGATTCCAAAAGGTGGCGGTAGTCGATGTGGCCAAGTTTTTTAAGAAGGCGCACATGTGATCCAAGTGCTTCACCGAAGGTGTCAAATTGCAAATAGGTGACACCATACTCCTTAGCGGTTGCTGCTACGATGGGAGCAATCTGCGGATAGTGGACGTGGCAAATCCGAGGAAACAAATGATGAATCGCTTGGAAATTTAATCCGCCCAAATAAAACGTGAGTAGGGGATTCGTCTTGGCAAAATCAGCCGTAGTACGTAATTGATGGATGGCCCACTCCGTTTCGATATTTCCGTCCGCATTTGCCACAGGAAAGTCTGCCGGTTCTATTACGTGCGCCAATTGAAAGACGATGCTTAAGATCATGCCGGCAATGAGGTGTAGAAACAGAAAACCAAGTAGTACATACCAAGCAGGAACGTCTAAAACAACGATTGGCCAGATTACCGTATAGGACCAATAAAACACTTTCCAAAGTATCATTTTAAGAAAGATGCTTGCTTTTTTAGCCCCCTGTTCTTTGATCAAGCCTTTGCGGCTATACCGGAAAAACTGGGTAATGTCTTTTAGAGTGACCCAAAAAAGACTAAGCAAAGAATACAGGAAAAAGGCGTAAATGAACTGAAAGCGGTGGGCCGATTTATGCGTAGCACCGGGTGAAAAACGAAGTCCGGGCTTGTTGATGATGTCTTCGTCAACCGGGTGAATGTTTGTATAGGTATGATGTAAAATATTGTGCTGCAGCTTCCAGTTGGCCGCATCTCCACCAACGAGGTTTAGGGAATAGCCGATAATGGTATTAATAAAATTATGCTTTGAATAGGCTTTGTGATTGGCATCGTGCATCACGCTCATGCCTATGCCTGCAAGGCCGAAACCCATAAGTACCCAACACATCCAAAAGGCCCATCCGGTAGCAGTAGCTGATACCATTAGACTAAAAGGGACGAAGTACAAGGCCAACATGAAGAAGGTCTTAAACATCATCGCGCCATTTGCGTGCGGTGAAATTTTGTTCTTGATAAAATACCCGTCGACACGTTCTCGGAGTACGTGAAAGAAATCAGTATGATTTGAATTCACGAATTTGATGGAATGGCTCATGGTGTTGGAGTCCAAATGTAGCCATTAATTCAACCGAAATAGAATAATGTTATTACCTCCAATTTATGATGATTTTCGTTGAATTGTGGCTTTTACTATGGCATTCTAAGGCAACAAAGCTGATACTTAGTACTTTCAGAATGTAAAATAATTCAACTACTTATATTCATCTATACCTGAGTTTTAAAGACCACACAGCTCAATTTGAGATGGTCCCTTTCGAGATTGATGAATACCTCGTACATTGACGAACATTTTGTAGTTAAGTAATATTCAGGAGTTCATGCCATTGTATAAAATTGATGGCGTCACCTCATTTAGTGGATAAAGAATTGACACAGCACTTAGAACTAACATAAAACGTATGACGATCAAACATCTGTCGCTTTCATTGCTTACCTCTTTGCTGATTTTTACAGCAGTTTCCTGCAATAAAGACACCGAAGAAACGACACCGCTTACCAATGAGCAAAACATTCAAATCGCATTAAATGAATTTGTAGCGATGCTGATTGCCAATCCGCCCACCGATGCGGATATCTCCGGTCGGGTAAAAGCCTACCTGCAAGCTCACCCAACTTATTTCTTTGGATCAACAGTGGCCATGTTGGATAGTGCTGGTTTGGCTACTTACAGCCCATACTGGTATCGTTCAGGTGATAGCCTCCTGTTGTCCGATTTAGCGGCCGACACCTCATATCATATTAATGATCAATATTGGTTACGTCAGCCAATCGACAGTGGCATTGCCATTTGGACGCCTCCTTATTTTGATGCCGGTGGAGGTAATATCAACATGAAAACACGGTCTGTTCCGGTGGTAATCAATGGCAATATCATCGCTGTGGCGACTACCGATCTTTCGTTGGAATAGAAGGGGAGCCTTCGATCTGAATACAAAAATTGGACTTTATTTTGCAACAAAACACTTTTGTTTTATAGTTATAAGTTTCTATAAATAAGAGTTTTATAGTATTTTACCTTAATAAATTTAAAGGTTTACCTAAGCACATTTTGTATCGAGTCAGGAATCGGATTTTAGTACCTTGCTTCTATCATCTATCAATAAATTACATGCTACCCTTAAGGACACTAACCATTATTGCATTTTCATTTTTTACAGTCGCTTCCAAGACTTACGCGCAGGATGCCTTTATTCAGTCGCAGGCTTTCATGACTACAACGTACCAAGGACAGCAAATCAATGCTACTTCAGAAGATGCCATACTGGTGGTACAGGAATCGTCGGGGGTAATCAACATTCGAATCGGATTCGATGGCTTTCAAACAGGCACTGATTCACTGGATCGTTGGCTCTACTCGTTACGTGGTAAATTTTTCTGGTTTTCCGGAACTATTCCTGCGGAGCAGGTTCAAGCTCTCGACCAAGAGAACTCCATTGAATTTGAATCAAACGGCACGCTTGGATTCACCGATCGGATTACCGCCGATGCTACGATTCCAATGGCGGCCATGAAATTAGCACCTACACAGGGTCTGCTCAACGGACTAAATGCATGGAGTGATATCCGCATAGCGTGCACGTTTAACATAGATCCAGTGGTTTTAGGGTTAAAATTGAAAGATGCAACCTTGCAAGATCCATTGGTCGTTGCCATTAAAATAGGTCGAGTCAATCCGTACGTCATGGGACAACGGGATATTACGAAGTGAGTTGATTTTATTACAACCCCTTCAAAACATCGCTCAGAAAGTCTGAATATCCCATGCCATCTTCCAGTTTTACCCGTGTCAGTTTTTTATTAGCAACGAGCCCCCAAAGGATGAGTTCTTTTAGAAACGATCTTTCGGCAGCTTCTTTCAAGGGGTAATGCTTATCGATCAATGTATCCAAGGCAGGAATACGATCCAACTGCCCACGGTAGGCATTATCGCCCAAATCATCGGTCAATTCAAATTCTTCTGAATTATTGACAAACCAATCAATGATGTCCTGATAAGCACCCCGCGCCTGTTGCTTTTCAAGCTTGGGTATCTTTGGAAAAATAGTTTCAAAAGTTGTTTTTACAGCTTCTTGTATTAAATGTTCAGCCACAAATCGAGCTCCTTCTTGCTCACCTTCATAAGCGATTTCTAATTTGCCTGTCAACGCTGGTATGATACCGTTGAAATCACTCAGCCGAACATGCGTTTTCTTGTGACCATGCTTCAGACACCGAAGTTCTGCTGTACTCATCAGGTTTTCATAGGCCGTAATACTCATCCGCGCACTAATACCGCTTTTAACATCGACGTATTCACTCTCACGTGCTACAAAGGAAATGCGTTCAATGAGCAATTCCGCCAAATGAGGAACAAGGACGGTTTTTACCTGACCGGCACCAGGACGAATTTCCTGTGAGGTAATTTTAGCCGCTGTCTCTACGGTACTTGGATAATGCGTAAGAATCTGCGATCCGATGCGATCTTTTAAAGGAGTGACGATGCTGCCACGATTGGTGTAATCTTCAGGATTGGCCGTAAACACAAAATGAATATCCAGCGGAAAACGCAATTTGAAACCACGAATCTGTATGTCGCCTTCCTGTAGTATATTAAACAAGGCCACTTGAATGCGCGCTTGAAGGTCAGGGAGTTCGTTGATGACGAAAATGCATCGGTTGGCACGTGGTATCATCCCAAAATGAATTACTCGCTCGTCAGCATACGATAATTTCAAGTTAGCAGCTTTAATGGGATCAACATCGCCGATCAAATCAGCTACCGTCACATCTGGTGTTGCCAACTTCTCAACAAATCGATCGCTACGATGAACCCATTCAATAGGGGTTTGATCTGCTTTCAATGCGATTAAATCTTTTGCATAACGCGATAAGGGTTGCATTGGATCGTCGTTCACTTCAGAGCCCTGAACAATAGGCATCCATTCATCCAACAGGTTCACCATGAGGCGTGCGAGGCGGGTTTTAGCCTGTCCACGCAGTCCCAATAAATTGATATTGTGACCCGATAAAATGGCTCGCTCAAGTTCAGGTATCACCGTGTGCTCATACCCGTAAATACCAGGGAATGGCTGTTGTTTTTTTTGCAATGATTCAATAAGATTCTCCCGCAGTTCTTCTTTAATCGATCGTGATCGGTATCCGGAATCTTGAAGTTCCTGTAGAGTATGTATGGTAGGTGATTTTTTTGTGGTGATGGTCATCCTTTGATGTTTTTTCTTCGGTTATTCTTATAATCTTCAAAAATCAATTGGCCCAAACCTTTCAGTCCGGCATAGTAAGCTTTCCCTTGATTTGCTTCTGTGAACCTGCTCACGAATTCCTGCAAGTATGAATCACGAGCAATCATAAAGGTGGTAATTGGTATATGCAACCTGCGCGCCTGTTGAGCAGCCCCGTAACAACGTTCAACGATATGACGATCCAGACCGTTCGAATTGAAGTAATAGGTTCCGTCGGATTTTTTTAAACAGCTCGGCTTTCCATCGGTAATCATGAAAATCTGTTTATTAGTATTCCGTTTACGTCGTAAAATGTCCATAGCTAATTCTAAGCCCGCCACCGTATTGGTATGGTAGGGACCGACTTGCAAGTAGGGTAGGTCTTTTAACTCAATCGGCCAGGCATCATTACCAAATACAAGGATGTCCAACGTATCTTTAGGATAACGCGTACGAATCAATTCAGCCAATGCCATAGCTACTTTTTTAGCGGGAGTGATACGGTCTTCGCCATACAAAATCATACTATGGCTGATGTCAATCATCAGAACAGTACTCATCTGTGCCTTGTGAAACGTATCTTCCACCACCAGATCATTTTCCTGCAATTGAAAATCGTCTATCCCGTGGGCTATTTGTGCATTCTTAAAACTTTCCGTTAAAGATATTTGATCCAACGGATCTCCAAAACGGAATTCACGGAGCTCACCCGTGTGCTCATCACCAAGCCCCGTATAGGCAGTGGTATGATTGCCGGTTCCGCTACGTTTCAAATTTCCAAAAATCTGTTCGAGAGCGGATTGACGAATCACTCGCTCCATCTTAGAGGTAATGGTGGCTCCGCCCGGACCATCATCATTGCCATCACGGATAAATCCTTTCTTCTTCAGTTCAGCGATAAAATCATCTATGGTATAATCAGGAGTGGTTAATTTGTATTCCTGATCCAATTCCCGAAGCCATGCAATGGCTTCGTCGAAATCGCCGGATGTATGCACGATTAATTCTTTGAAAATACCAAAGAGTCGGTCAAAAATGGACTCTTCAGGAGCCTGATAGGGTACAAACGTATAGCCGGATCGCATGATAACAAGATAACAATGTTTGATGGATTAAGTTCCATGAAATCTCATTTGTTCCTTCGATGATGTTTATCAGAAAATGTATTTTTACAAAAAAAACATTCTCACCACACGATTATGCGCTATTTCAGTCTCGTTGCTCTTTTAGTGATTTCCACCACCGCTTTTGCCGATAGTTCCACCAACCGTTGGTATATCCAATGGGGATGGAACCGGGAAGCTTATACCCGAAGTACGATTCATTTTACGAATGGCAGTGAATACGACTTCTATTGGGTGGACGCCCAGGCGAAAGACAAGCCCGATTTTTATGCGATTCCTTCCACGCAAGTAACGATCCCTCAGTTTAATTTTCGTATCGGATATCGCGTATCTCCCAACTGGTACTTAGAGTTAAATCATGATCATGCAAAATATGTCGTGACCCCAGGACAGGTAATGCACGTACAAGGCACCATTCATGGCGTCAGCATAGATACTGATACGGTGCTTGATAATTCACAGTTTCACTTCGAACATACCAACGGAGCCAACTTCTGGATGTTGATGGCGGCAAGACGTTGGGATAATGGTTTTGGAAATGCACGCACGTCGTTTTTTGCAAAAGGTGGTGCCGGTGTTGTTTTTCCTCGCACGGATGTTACGCTGTTTGGCGAACGACTGAATAATCAATTTCACGTAGCGGGCTACGTCGCTGGTATGGAAGGAAGTATTCGTTATCGTGTATGGCACGGCGGCTATTTGGATTTAGCCACTAAAGGTGGATTTGCCAATTACTTGAATGCGCTTACCGTGGAAGGTGGTAAGGCAAGCCATTACTTTTGGTTTGTGGAAGGTATTTTTAGTCTGGGCTGGGAATTCTGATCCTGTCAGTACGACTTGACCAATTTACCCGTAACCAAAAGTTCTCCTCGCTGAAGCAGCGAATAGATGTATACACCAGCAGACAAAGAACTCCAGTCGATGGAAGTAATGGCTGGATTTAATTCTTGCTCCAAACACACAATTCCGTTCATGGATATTAGTCTAATCCGTGACTGATACTTCATGTTATCCGGAACGTTTGAAAGGTTTACCTGTAGTTGACCATTATTGAAAGCGATATTCAATTCGGTGGGTGAAATAGAGGAAATTTCAGTGGTGCTGTCTGGCGTATATTCCCAACAATCATTATGAAGTATTCCATTATAATCTTTTCCTGCTCCTACATATGCGCGGTTTCCAATGACAAATGCATAGGCATTGATGCGCGTTCCACCGCGGAATGGTGCAACAGAAGTCCATCGGTTTAAGGTAGGTAAGTAACACCAAACGTCGTTTGAATAGGCGCCATTATCGCCTCCACCGATATATCCCTTTCCCCAGAGCGAAAATGCAAATGCATTGGAACGGAATCCACCGCCAAAATCCGCAACCTGCGCCCACGAATTAATGGTCGGATCGTATCGCCAAACATCCTGCTTGATATCCTGTGAATTGGTAAACCCTGTTCCGCAATAAACGGCGTTTCCAATCGCAAATCCAGAACCCCACCGACGACCACTCAATGAAAGGTCAGAAACATTGGCAAAGTTACGAGCTAAGCTCCAGGTGGTATCGTTGGAAGGGTTAAAACGCAGTACTTGCTTTACATAGCCAGGTGAACCATCATAACCGCCCACTAAATAGGCAATAGTATCCGTGGTAATTGCGGTAGCACTGGTGCGTCCTGGGAAATTTCCTGCTAAATAACTCCCGAGATCTTGCAGGCGTGTCCAAGAATCGTTACCAGCATCATACCGCCAAATGTCTTTTAGTTCGTTCGAGCCATCAAATCCTGTGGCTACATACCCAGTATCTTTCACTGAAAAACCTACTGCACCCCGCCGACTTCCACCGGGAAATGGAGCAAGGACTGTCCATACATCCGCTACCGGATCGTAGGACCAGCCATCGTTGAGGAGATTTCCTGCAGAATCGCTACCAGTGATGATATATCCTTTTCCACCAACAGCGAAAAAGGCAGCTTCCTGCCTCGGAGTGCCCGGAAAAGATGCGCGTTGCTGCCAACTATCAGGAGACTGCGAAAATAATTTGGCATTGCAAAAAAACAAGATCGTCATTACAAGTAGGAGCTTTCTCATCGATCTGGTTTCAGTCGTATTCAATGGATGGAGATTCAACATATTGATAATGTCGCTAGTCGGGGCTTAAATTCAACGGATGAACTTGTAACGAAAAACAGTCAGCTTAATTGGTCAATGCAAGGTACCATCACTCATTACCAGTTTTCGATCGGCCATGGCAGCAAGTTCATCGTTATGCGTTACAATGACAAACGTGATGCCTTTTTGTTTTCTGATATCAAAGAAAAGCTCGTGTAGCATGCGTGCAGAGGAGGAGTCCAAATTGCCCGAAGGTTCATCGGCAAAGATGACAGCAGGTTCATTGATCAAAGCCCGAGCAACGGCAACGCGTTGCTGTTCGCCACCACTTAATTCGGAAGGACGGTGGTGTGAACGATCCGTTAAACCAAGTAAGGCAAGCAGTTCATCTGCTTTTCTAGCAGAAGTAACTTTGGAATTCCCACCAATCAATGCCGGCATCATAACGTTCTCGTGTGCAGTAAATTCCGGCAATAAGTGGTGAGACTGAAAGACAAATCCAATGCGCTCGTTGCGGAATTTTGCCAGTGCAGAGCCCTTCAGTTTACTGACCTCTACACCATCAATCATAAGCGAACCAGCATCGGCAGAATCTAAAGTTCCAAGAATATGCAGCAAAGAGCTTTTCCCTGCTCCGGAAGCACCAACGATGGAAACTACTTCGCCTTCCGTGATCTGAAGGTCGATGCCTCGGACCACATTCAAGGTGCCGTACGATTTTCTAATTCCAATAGCAGAAATCATTCGACGAAGTTAGCAGTAATTTGATTCAGATGAAGACTAATTATTGACGGCCCGGTTGCCTGTCAACCGTTCATGTATGCGCTCATAATCCAAAAAATAAAGTACTTTCAACGTGAAGGATGTTGTTTGTGGGTCATTGAGCGTATTCGATAAATTTTGCAAATAGGGTTGTGTTACGTCACTATTGTCGCTGCTAACTTGGTTCTTGTAGGTTAAAATCAACGAACTACCTGGCGAAAACAACCAACTGAAAACTAAATCTACGTTGAAGTAATTAGTGTTGAAGTCTGTATTAAAAGGGAGATTACTAGGTTCACCGGTGCCGTAATCAGACAAGGTTCCTTCTTTCTCCAATTGAAAGTAATGATCATACGTTCCTTGCGACCAGTAATGACGCAAATTGAGAGCGATAGAGGTTTTGGGATTGAATTGATAACGAGATGTAATTCTATTCACAATTGTATTGATGTCTCGACGTCCAAATACTGGTGCATAAACACTGTCATAGGTACAAAAGCCTCGGTCGCCACGGTTGTACATGAATTCAGATTTCCATCGAACTGAAAAATGGTCGTTGAAGCGTATCATCGGTTCTATAAAAAAAACTGTCAAACGACTATCGATTTCCGGTGATTGTCCAAAGCTAACTCCATAATTAAAGGCTAATGGCCAATTATAATTAGTAGAGCAATCGATATTTACGCCTGCATATTTAGGATTCCTGTAATATCTTCCATCCACACGTGGCTCAAACCAGTCTCGTCCGTCAACGAATAGACGATTGTAGTTCATGTAAAACGACCAGTTGTTATTGAATAATAGGAAAATGCTACTCCCGATTCCAAAGGAGGTAAGCTGATTATCCAAACTCCATTTTCCACCTCGATAAATATAAGCGTCGAGTGATCCTTGTCGGAAAATTTTCCAAAATGGATTGTATTTATTGTAACTCGCATACACGTTCATATCACTGTAGTCGTTGATGAAAATGTATCCTAAATCGTTCTTGTCGAAATTTTTATCTCCAAATTCAAACGAAGATCCATATTGCATGACTCCGCTAATCTTATCCAAACTCATACTAAGTTGATGTCCGGATTTGTCTTCTTTTTGGGTAGAATTGTTTACTGTAACATAGTCCCAGACATGGCTATTGGCATAGCGACTACTGAGTCGGAAAGAATGAATTTTATTTTCCAACGAGAGACCCGTGGAATAGACATTCGCGTCGCGGTTGGCGCCATCCCGCATGGTATTGCTATTCACAAACCAAATGCGGGAATTGTTTTTCAGTTGTTGGTCGAGTACCAGCATCGAATAATTGGAGAGTGGTTCAGTAAGCACACTGCGCGTAGCGCCATCTTCTCGCTGAAGAGTGGCATAGGTGTTTCCGGTCACTGCATTCAGTATTCCAATTCCCAATCCAGCATTCGTTCGGCCACTTACTTTGGTGGCGTTGATTAAATGAGCAGTCGTGGGATTTCGAATTAGTTCTTCTCCAGGAAGCAGCGAATCGGTGACGGAATAAAATAAGGAAGGAGTACGGCCAATGCGTCGGGAGTAAAATAGTTTCCCCGTCTCAAAAAGCGATGTGCCTTCCTTAAAGAAAGGACGATTCTCCTCGAAGATTTGTTCGTATGCAGTGAGGTTCTTAACTTTATTATCGCTTTGTACTTGACTGAAATCGGGGAGGAGTGTTAAGTCTAAGGTGAAACTCTCATTCAACCCAAGTTTAAGATCGGCTCCACCGGCATAAGAATAGGAATTTTCGTAGTGATCAAGTAACTGATTGTTATACACCGGCGCATTCTCATCATAAAAAGAAATGTAAGGGGTGATGGATAACCGCACTGGCGGATGAATATCTTGAATTCCAGTAAGCGTTCCCCAATCAATCATGGGATTACGGATATCCTTACGCACCAGACTCCATTGATCGTATTCTCGATTGCGTCGAATAAGTCGGGAAAATTGCAGTCCCCACGTTTGACTCGGTGAGTCAGGAAACCGAATAGCTGAATAAGGAATACGGATTTCAGCTACCCATCCGCTATCGTTGATTCGGGCGGCGCTTTCCCAGACGGCATCGAAAGCCGGATCCATATTGAAGGTTTCTGCTTGTACGCCAGAAGCCGATAAGTCAAATACATAGCCTTCCTGACGTTGGTTGTAGGGATCAATTCCTATTCGAAAGGCATCAGCATTTAATTCTATTACTTCATCACGGTTGCCTAACTGGTGCAAAATGCTGTCGGGATGCGTATCATACATCATGGCACCGATATAGATGGACGTATTGTCGTACATCATCCGTACTTCCGTTCGCTGGGTAATGGAAGCCCCTTGCACGGGCTCATTTTGGGTAAAATCTCCTCCAATGGTTGCAGATTTCCAGGCAGCATCATCCAGGCGGCCATCGATTTTAATAGTTCCGGTTACCCTGGTGGTAGTATAAATTTTGTCTGATGCCCGACTGGTCAGCGCGTAAATTAGGATCAGCAGGAGCGTGAATAATCGTCTCATGAATTTCCTGTAAAATTATCTCAAATACTGTCGGAAATGAGAACTTTGCTGGACTATTTCTTCACATGAGAACACCGCAACAGGAGCAGCTTCCGGAGTATTACAAAACGTATTTTCACTACTCGACATCTACAGATTTAATGGTGGCCTTGCGCGAACAGGCGCACATCATTGCTGCTATTTCGAATTACCCTTCAGAAAAAGAACACTTTTCTTATGATATAGGGAAATGGACTGTTCGCGAGGTGATTGGTCATCTGCTAGACACAGAACGGATATTTGCCTACCGGATATTACGGTTCTCTAGAAAGGATGCGACTCCGTTATCAGGATTTGATGAAAATGATTACATCCGGAATTCTCCCTTCAAAAATATTCCATTACGGCAGTTGTCTGCTGAATGGCTTTCCGTGCGGCAAAGTACAGTGATGCTGTTAGAATCGTTGACAGACGATTGCTTAGATTTTGAGGGGGTAGCCAATCAGGTTGTGGTTTCTCCTCGCATCCTGGCCTTTATGGTTTTCGTCCATGCGGAGCATCATTTTAAAGTATTAAAAGAGCGGTATGGAGTTGGAGGGTAGCCTTTCTGGAAATCCTGCGATTTTCTTGTTTTTCCGTAAAAACTTAGCATCGGATAGTTTCCTGTTTTTTTTCTTCAAAAATTCATCAGCCACAGAAAATAGCTACTTTTGTAGCCGTCTGTAAAAGGCGATTTTACTCTAAAAAACCACAGTTTACCATGAACATTCATGAATATCAGGGGAAACAAATCCTCAAGTCATTCGGTGTAGGAATTCAGGAAGGTATTGTAGCCGATACTCCTGAACAAGCCGTTGCTGCCGCTCAGGAACTATCCAAACAGACCGGCACGCAGTGGTGGGTCGTAAAAGCTCAAATCCATGCCGGTGGCCGTGGTAAAGGCGGCGGTGTTAAACTGGCTAAATCACTCGATGAGGTAAAAGAAAAAGCCACCAACATCATTGGAATGAATCTGGTGACACCGCAGACGGGTCCACAAGGAAAGAAAGTCAATAAGGTGTTAATTGCTCAGGATGTATACTATCCAGGTGCTAATCCCACCAAGGAATTTTACATGAGCGTATTGCTGAAC
This sequence comes from Candidatus Pollutiaquabacter sp., assembly GCA_947465495.1. Classification (GTDB taxonomy): domain Bacteria; phylum Bacteroidota; class Bacteroidia; order AKYH767-A; family 2013-40CM-41-45; genus Pollutiaquabacter. The sequence goes on from CANIAS010000022.1 coordinate 14,447, forward strand.
CGTCAGACTGGCCGCAACATCATTATGTATTCAACCGAAGGTGGTATGGATATCGAAGAGGTGGCTGCAAAAACTCCTCATCTTATTTTTAAAGAAGAAATTTCTCCGGCTACCGGACTGCAGCCTTTTCAGGCTCGCAAAATTGCTTTTAACCTGGGCTTGAGTGGAGAAGCATTCAAGCAGATGACAAAGTTCGTTGCTTCACTGTATAAAGCCTACGATACCATCGATGCCTCGATGTTTGAAATTAATCCCGTGCTGAAAACGTCCGATGATAAAATTATCGCGGTGGATGCTAAAGTGAATTTCGACGATAACGGCCTTATTCGTCATCCTGATTATCTCGCTATGCGCGATGTAACGGAAGAGGATGCTACGGAAGTTGAAGCAGGAGAACATAACCTTAACTACGTCAAGTTGGATGGAAACGTAGGTTGTATGGTGAACGGAGCCGGGCTTGCCATGGCGACCATGGACATGATCAAGCTTTCGGGCGGTGAACCTGCAAACTTTTTGGACGTAGGTGGAACGGCTAACGCGGCCCGTGTAGAACAAGCTTTCCGGATCATTCTAAAAGACCCGCACGTGAAAGCTATTCTGGTCAATATTTTCGGTGGCATCGTCCGCTGCGACCGTGTGGCCCAAGGTATTGTAGACGCCTACAAAAATATCGGTGAAATCCCTGTGCCGATTATTGTTCGTTTGCAAGGAACCAATGCCACCGAAGCTAAAAAGATCATCGACGAGTCAGGACTTAAAGTAAGTTCTGCCATTGAGTTAAAAGAAGCGGCCGATCTTGTTAATCAAGTTCTGACCAAGTAATTTTTTATGAAAGCACTACCGCACGAAGAAGCATTCCTGGCTGTTCCAGAAGCTGATCTGGCTTCTTATGAAAAGGCTAAATACGTGATTCAGCAGGTTCCCTACGAGCATACTTCATCTTACCTGGAAGGTTCTGCAAAAGGTCCAGCTGCTATTATTAGTGCTTCTCATTTTGTCGAGTTTTACGACGAAGAATTGGATAATGAAACGTATAAGCAATGCGGAATTGCGACGTTGCCCGAACTCCAGTTCAACGGAAAGGTAGATGCAGAGGCAGTAGCATTGATCGAACAGGAAACGTCCAAATTAATTGCCGACGGTAAATACGTTGTTTCATTGGGTGCTGAGCATACAGTAACCAACGGTTTCGTTCAAGCACACGCTAAGAAATACAACAACCTCTCGGTGTTACAAATCGATGCTCATTCGGATCTTCGAATGGAATACCATGGCAATCCTTTTTCCCATGCTTCGGTCATGGCCAGAATACACGATCAAGGTATCAACCTGGTGCAAATTGGCATCCGTGCTCAGTGCAAGGAAGAAGCGGATTTAATTCGTTCCAGTAGCAATATTCATACGTATTACGCCCATGATATTCGCCGATCTCCCGACTGGATGGATCGCGCGTTGGCTAATTTATCCGAAAACGTGTACTTAACCATCGACGCCGATGGTTTCGACCCAGCCATTATGCCAGCAGTCGGTACCGCTGAGCCCAACGGTTTGTTTTGGGTGGAAACGCTGGACTTCTTGCGCCGTGTTTTTGAAAAAAGAAATGTAGTTGGCTTCGATATCGTGGAATGTGCTCCGATGGAAGGAACCATTTTGTCTGAATACACGTTGGCCAAACTGACCTATCGCCTGATTGGATATAACGAAAGTCATAACCAAAAATAAATTAGCCGATTACCTTACGGCCAGCACTAAAAATTGGCTATGAAGGATTTCAAGATTGACAATAAAGGTTCCAGAACGATTTTCAATAATCACCTCTTGGAACGATTGACCCGAACGCATTTTGCGTTTCCTGTAATTCTTTACTATACCATTGGATTCGGATGCTTGGGGTATTCCATCTCCTTGACGGAGATACAGCTACTATCCAATTGGTGGTTATTCCCTATCGGGATGTTATCCTTTACCTTGTTGGAGTATGTTATTCATCGTTTTGTTTTTCATTTTAAAACAACCACTCATTTCGAGGAAAAAATTCAGTATTACATGCACGGGGTGCACCATGAATTTCCTCGCGACAAAGACCGGCTCGTGATGCCACCGGTATTATCAATTGTCATCTCTTTCCTTTTTTGGGGCGTTTTTCAAGTAGCATTCGGGGCAAAAGGATGGATACTTTTCGGAGGTTTCATCTCTGGCTATTCGTCCTATTTACTAATTCATTATGCATTGCATGCAATGCGACCACCCGCTAATTTCCTGAAATACCTCTGGAAACATCATAGCTTACACCATTACTCAGAAAAAGGAGCTGCTTATGCAGTTTCACTTCCGGTTTGGGACTACGTATTCGGTACTATGCCGGATGTGAAAACGATTAAAACAGTTTCTGAACAAGTGTCTTCCTGAGCTTGAAAATCCATTTTAAGGCTCGTTTTTTCTTTTCCGTTAATGCGTACTTTTACAATAGTAAGAAACGGAACAATGAAAAAAATCCTGGTAGCTAATCGTGGTGAAATCGCCATTCGTGTCATGCGCTCTGCGCGCGAGATGGGTATAAAGACCGTCGCTGTCTATTCTGAAGCCGATCGTGAAGCCCTCCATGTACGTTACGCCGATGAAGCTGTTTTCATTGGTCCAGCGCCTTCTTCCCAAAGTTACTTAGTGATGGACCGCATCCTGCAAGCAGCTAAGGATACCGGTGCAGATGCCATTCACCCCGGTTATGGTTTCCTTTCAGAGAATGCCACATTTGCTGATAGCGTAAAAGCAGCGGGGCTTATCTTTATTGGACCATCCGGAGATTCGATGCGGATGATGGGCAGCAAACTGGCCGCTAAAGCCACGGCCGAACGCTACAACATTCCGCTAGTGCCAGGAACCGCGAAAGCCATTGAAAGTGTTGAGGAAGGTAAAAGTATTGCTCAAAAAGTTGGCTTTCCACTTTTAATAAAAGCCTCTGCAGGAGGTGGTGGAAAAGGTATGCGCATTGTACTGGCTGCTGACGAGTTTGAAGAACAGATGAAAATGGCGGTTAGTGAAGCCGTCAATTCATTTGGTGATGGTGCAGTCTTCATCGAACGTTATGTCGGCTCACCTCGTCATATCGAAATTCAAGTGCTGGGTGATCGTCATGGAAACGTGGTACACCTTTTCGAACGGGAATGTAGTATCCAACGACGTCACCAAAAGGTAGTGGAAGAAGCTCCTTCATCGGTGCTAACTCCTGAAATACGAGATAAAATGGGAGCCTGCGCTGTTCAGGTTGCAAAAGCCTGTAACTACGAAGGAGCAGGTACGGTGGAATTTTTATTGGATGAAAACTTGGATTTTTATTTCCTGGAAATGAATACTCGTTTGCAAGTAGAGCATCCCGTCACTGAATATATTACTGGACTTGATCTTGTCAAAGAGCAAATCAACGTAGCGCGTGGTGAGAAATTATCCTTCACGCAGTCCGATCTGAAAATTCAAGGACATGCCCTGGAAATTCGTGTCTGCGCCGAAGATCCTACAAATAATTTTCTGCCAGATATCGGTCGTCTACAAACGTATCGAATTCCTCAAGGCCCTGGTGTGCGGGTGGATGATGCCTACGAAGAAGGCATGGACATTCCCATCTATTATGACCCGATGATCGCTAAACTTATTGTGTATGGTAAAGATCGTCAAGAGGCCATCCAAAGAATGATCAGGGCAATCGATGATTATCACATTTCGGGTGTAAAGACTACCCTGGAATTCTGCCGCTTCGTTATGGAGCATCCAGCGTTCACCGGTGGACAATTTGATACTCATTTTGTAAAGAATCACTTTTCACCGGACTTATTACAAAAAAATGATTCGGGCGAAATGGAATTAGCCGCATTTCTGGCCGTAAAAATGTTGCGAGAACACTCAACTCCAATGCAAGCAACTACGCAAGAGGCTGCCGGAAGCCGGTGGAAAAATAATCGACTGAATTAATCGTTTATCATTAAGACGATTAAAGCAATGATTAAATACCTCCTGATGCTTCCGTTGTTTGTGATGACTGCAGGGCAGGTCAGAGCTCAGGATTCTATTACCTTAAAGCCTGGATTTCGTTTGCCCTTTATTTTGGAAGGGCTTGACACTATACCCGTGGTAAATTTACCCGATGTAGTCATCGTGGATAATGGTGATCCTGAATACATGAAGAACCTGCAGGCCTATTACCGCTTGCGGTACAATGTTATCAAGGTGTATCCGTATGCTCGACTAGCAGCCATCAAAGTCCATGAAATGAATCTCAGAATGGCTACCATGAGTTCGGACCGCGAACGACGACGTTATCGTAAATCAGTAGAAGAACAGGTTAGGAAAGATTTTGAAGAACAAATCAAACACCTATCCATCAATCAAGGAAAAGTACTGATCAAATTGATTGATCGGGAAACTGGATCAACTTCGTACGATCTGATCAAGAGCCTCAAAGGATCATTCAACGCGTTCTTTGCCCAAAGTCTTGCGCGATTATTTGGGCATGATCTTAAATCAGAATACAACCCTGACGGTGACGATAAAACAATCGAGACGATTGTTCGTCAAATTGAAGCTGGCAAGATTACTTTTTGAATTTAGGAGCCACAACAAGATCCTTGGATCCGGCAGCATATTGATAGAATCCTTGTCCAGATTTAACACCCAGTTGTCCAGCCATCACCATGTTCACTAGCAAAGGGCATGGTGCATATTTCGGCTGTCCAAAACCATCGTGCAGCACATTTAAGATGGATAAGCAGACATCCAATCCAATGAAGTCTGCTAACTGAAGTGGTCCCATTGGATGAGCCATACCCAATTTCATCACCGTGTCGATTTCCTCGACACCAGCAACACCTTCAAACAGGGTGTAAATGGCTTCATTGATCATCGGCATCAAAATACGATTCGCCACAAATCCGGGATAATCATTCACTTCCACAGGAACCTTGGCCAATTTTCGAGAAAGTTCAAAAACCGTTTGTGTTACTTCGTCGGATGTAGAATATCCGCGGATTACTTCAACCAACTTCATGACAGGTACTGGATTCATGAAGTGCATACCAATCACTTGAGTCGGACGTTTGGTCTGCGCAGCAATCTTAGTAATGGATATCGATGACGTGTTGGTGGCAAGTATAGCCGATGCCGGTGCATGCGCATCCATGTCACGGAAAATTTTACACTTCAGATCTACATTTTCCGTAGCCGCCTCTACAACGAGGTCTGCATTCTTAACGCCTTCCGCCAAGGAGGTAAAAGTCGTCAAGTTGGATAATGTAGCCGTTTTCTCAGCAGCCGTTATTTTTTCTTTGGCAACCATCCGATCGAGATTCTTACTGATGGTGTCGATTGCTTTTTGCAAGGAAGCTTCAGAAACGTCGATGAGCTTGACAGTAAAGCCGGATTGTGCAAAAACGTGAGCGATACCATTACCCATGGTGCCTGCTCCGATGACGGTGATGTTTTTCATGATGACTAATTTATTTTCCTTTATGACGAACAATAATCAGTACGGTGTAAATCATGATTTTGAAATCCACCGCCAATGTCATGTTTTCAATATATATCAAGTCGAATTTCAGACGTTCTACCATCTGTTCGACGTTTTCAGCATATCCGAATTTTACTTGTCCCCACGAGGTGATACCAGGACGAACTTTATGAAGGTGCCGATAATGCGGCGCCTTTTTCATGATCTGGTCAATGAAATACTGGCGTTCCGGACGTGGACCTACGATGGACATATCGCCAATAAGTACATTCCAGAATTGTGGAATCTCATCCAATCGGATCTTACGCATCCATTTGCCGAAACGCGTCATTCGTGGATCGTCCTTACTCGATAGTTGTGGTCCGGCTTTCTCAGCATCCGTACGCATGGAGCGGAACTTATAGATGCGAAATGGTTTCCCGTGCCAACCAATTCGCTCGTGACTGTAAAAAATAGGCCCTGGCGAAGACAGCAATACTCCAATAGCTGTGAATAGATAGAGTGGGAAGAATAGGATTAGTACGAAAAGAGAAAGTACGATGTCCATCATTCGCTTGACACTTTGTTGCCACGTAGGCATCAAGTCCGGGGAAATTTCGATCAGCGGAGCACCGAAAATTGCATTCATCTTGACAGATCCTGAAAGGATATCGTACATATCGGGAATGATTCGCACGATAACAGAAGTGTCTTCCAATGCATTAATGACATTTCCAATGCTCACGTGCTCGGAAGATTCTAGCGCAATGATGGCTTCTTCTACTCGGTATTTTCGAATGATATTGGATAGTTCAGGTACAGTACCCAAATTTTTAAGGTGTGGAGCCAGCAGGTGATCGTTGTTACCATCAATATGTACATATCCCACAAAGTAATGCCCCTCCGACTTGAACTCCGTATTTAGTTGATTCAATAAATCAAGTGCTTTCTGATTCGACCCGATCATGACGGTGTTGAAACCAATTTTACCGTGTTTGATATGACGGATAACACCGGTGGCAAGGATGATTCTGAAAACAGTGGTACAAATGTAATGCAGCGCAAAGAGTGTGAAGAAGGTGTAATAATAGGTAACGTAAGAGTTGACTGAGTCATCCAATAGCAATGCGAAAAAAATAATCAATACGCCGATTAAGGTTAGCAAGAACGTTTGACCAATTTCTTTCAAACGACTTTTGCGAAACACATTAGTATATGCGCCCGTAAGTGCATAGAAAGTGACCCATAGTAATGGAAGTCCCATCCATCCAAGTACGAATTTTTCGTCGTGTAGGAAGTGTAGGAAATTATAGTCAGTTAATTCAATCGATGTTTTACGATAATCATAAAACAAGGCCCAGGCAATGGCTGCTGAAAGCCAGTCAGCCACAATAAATCGTACTGTATAAAAACGCCTGTTCATTAATAAAGCACTTTAATATTATCGAAATACAATTGAGCGGATGTATATCCGTAAGGTAAATTGGAATAGATATACAGCTTGTAGCTGCTGATGTTGGGTCCGATAGCACCAAGATCCCTGAGATTGATAAAGATTTTTTTCCAAACCGAAGAACTACGAACATTTAGCAATGGATTCTGGAGTACCGTTCCAGAAGTGGTGGTGATGAAGAGTCCAACCGTAAATTCAGTGTTGCCCTTGTAATTCATTTCAACGTATGGCGAAGATGTAGACGGCAAAACGAAAGGCAGATCAGTTGCCACTTCAAAGACTGGTTTGTTTTCAGTGATGTTAACAGCTCCAGAAGCTCCTTCAAATGCGTTTGTATCGCCCTGAACAGTTAGTTGCAACGGCGCGTTGTCAGTATTCGTTGATACCAAACTCACTCCACCATCATCAAAATCTTCCTTTTGCAAGAAAACCAAATTGTTAAAGTACCGAACAACCGGTTTAATGGGTGTCGTTACATTGGGCGCAAGAACCACTGTTGTATCGTAGGTAGCTAATTTCATGTACGCTGAACGCGTGGCCGAAACTCCATTTTCAATTATGCCTGCGCGCACAGAAATCTTGTGGCTGCCACTGGCTAATACAGGAAAAACAATGGGATTCTCATAGGTGCCGAGGTAGTTGTTGTCAATATATACCCAGGAATCCGTATACGTGTATTTTGAACTTCCTTGCACCGGATAGTCGGTTTCAAAAAGAATGGAATCAATAGACACGTAACCTGGTATCGGTTCGACTGGATTGATGGTATCACATCCCGTCATGACCACTACGATGACTAGCAGCAGCAAGTGAATGGAAGGAAACAATCGGAGGGAATACATCAGGCGAGAATATTCAAGGATGCTTGAATTTTTTCATTGATTTGATGAGCAACCTCCAATGCAGCCATTCCTGCTTCGGCAGTGACAGCTGTTTGTTCATCATTCATGATAGCGTCAGCAAAAAGTTCCAGTTCCATGCCGATAGCATTGGTATCGGAAACATTGAGCTGATCGAAATAAATTAGTTTTTTTCCTTTACCAGCACCTAATTCGATGGATACATCCAACGGACCAGGTTCGCCTTCGAGGTTTTTCAACCGCACAACTTCCGTTTTCTTTTTGAAGAAATCGACGGAGATGTAGGCATCCCGTTGGAAGACGCGTGTTTTACGCATATTTTTCAACGAGATCCTGCTTGAGGTAAGGTTAGCTACGCATCCGCTGGCAAATTCAATGCGAGCATTGGCAATATCCGGAGTATCACTCACGACGGCTACACCGCTGGCACTTATTTTACGTACATCTGATTTAACAACACTTAAGACGATGTCGATATCATGAATCATTAGGTCGTGTACAACAGATACATCCGTTCCACGCGGATTGAATTCAGCCAATCGGTGTGTCTCAATAAATAGCGGATGGTTGAAATAGGGAAGTGCAGCTATAAATGCAGGATTAAAACGCTCCACATGACCAACTTGCGCTTTAATGCGAGCTTCGTTTACTAAAGAAACCAGCTTCTTCGCTTCATCGACCGTATGCGTAATTGGTTTTTCAATGAAAATATGCTTGGAAGACCTAACAGCCATTTTAGCATATTCGAAATGATACAAAGTCGGCGTGACAATATCAATGGCATCACAAGCATCGAGTAGATCGTCGACCTGATCGAAGGCGAGTACCCCGTATTCCTCGGCAACCTTAGCTGCCTGCACAGGGTCAGCGTCGTAAAATCCGATCAAACGGAATTTTTGACTCTGTTTGAGCAATTTAATATGAATTTTGCCTAAGTGGCCTGCGCCAATGACGCCTATGTTAACCATCTGAAATAGTGCTATTTCGGAGCGCGAAGGTAAGCATTCAAAGAATGTGATAAAAGCCCATCAAACGAGCTGTTAACGTCATTTTGTTCATTATTTGAGGGTAGTACGAGGGGCTGTTCTCACTAATCCGAGTTCCTTTGTGCTCTATGACAATCGTACACCAAGAAGATTCTTTCAAGCATCAGGGCATGCGTCGTAAAATGCTGGAAGTCATGCAGGAAAAAGAAAAATACGATCCCGCTGTAATAGAGGCCATGATGAAGGTTCCGCGGCATTTTTTTCTGGATCCGATTTTTGTACAACAAGCTTATTCAGACATCGCTTTTCAAATTGGTGCCGGACAGACGATTTCTCAGCCGTCTACCGTGGCCTATCAGTCTACTCTGCTGGAAGTGAAAAAAGGGGATAAAGTACTGGAAGTAGGCACTGGTAGTGGTTACCAAACGTGCGTACTTCTTGCCTTGGGGGCAAAAGTATTTACCATTGAACGTCAGCAAGAACTCTTCGATAAAACCTCTGATTTTTTACCTAAAATCGGATATTCAGCCAAGTTCTATTATGGTGATGGTTACAAAGGACTACCAACCTATGGTCCTTTTGATAAAATCATTGTGACCTGTGGAGCACCTTTTATTCCGCCTGCTTTGCTTACACAACTAAAGCCTGGAGGTAGTATGATTGTCCCGGTTGGAGATGGAAAGGTGCAAATGATGACACGCATCGTACGCAAGGCCACCGATTCCACGTTACCCGATCGGCGATCCATTTATAGTCGTCCGACAGCTGAAATAGATTCCTTTCGTCACGAGGACATCGAATTTACCAGAGAAATTTTGAAGTCGTGTAGCTTCGTTCCCATGTTGGCGGATAAGGCTTGATATTGTTTTTATAACATCTCAATGTAAATTGATCTTATTCAGCCGTCCCAAGCGTGCAGTAACTTTTACTTTCGTCACTCGATAAATAAAACCAATTCCAAGAAAAGGGCGAACAATTTTAGTTTCATATTGTGGATAGAATACCACATCGTACCCGGGATTGTCTTGCATTAACTCATACAAGGCGTAATTGGATGTTTGATCAAAAACATATCCACCAATTACAGGAATCATAGCAACACTGATGTTTGATGCACTGCCACCAATTGAGCCAGTTTTCTTGGTGAAAATGCGAGCCCAATCAATCAGAATAATTCGTGTGCTAGTTGCTTCTGCGATCAATTGATCGGACAAGGTGAAATCACTTTTCTCAAGATTCAACCTGATATCAGGTTCCCGCATGGATTTGTGAATTGAAGTGCAGGAAAACAAAAGCAACGAATAAAGTACAATAAAACAGACGTTAAGTGTATTTATTTTCATAGTAGAATAATTTTTAAATCATCACAATAATACATAAAAAAAAGCTGCCCCATATAGAGGCAGCTTTTTTTGTACAAATCGTACTGGATCAATTATCCCACCACAGGCGCGGATTGAACAGAGAACTGTTACTGTTCGCGGAGTTAGGATTGTTTTGACGTTCACTGATTGGATAGATATAGCGACGAGGAATCTCATCACCAGTAACGTTTCCGGCATTCGGTGTTAGGTTCGGGAAACCTGTACGTCTCCAGTCGTTATAGGACTCAGGCTGCAGGTAATTAGCCATGTATTTCTGGAAGATAATAAGTCCCAGTTTTTGCTGCGTCGTTCCGCCCCAAATTACGTTAGCAGATTGGTAGGCAGCATCGTCGGCCGGATCTACACCCAACTTGGACATGCTGGCCGAAACTGCTTCGTGCAACGCTGATTCAGCACCTGCGTCGTCACCGGTCCACAATTTGGCTTCAGCTTCGATGAACTTCTGTTCGTGATAGGTAAACAGTGCTACAGGAGCGCCATCAGCCATGTAGAAAGCAGAAGGGAAACCAGGTGCATAATAATCACCGTTTACATCGATCATCTTACCGAAGCGAGGATCGTTCAACGCTTGCATGGTATCAGTATGGAAACAACCAATACCATAGTAGTAATCCAACGTTGAATACGAGATGTCAGCACGCTGATCAATGTATTGGAACCATGGGTTCTGGTACTCTGTACCAAAGTAGAATTCGGCATCGTCACCTGAACCTGTCAAAGCGCCAGCACTTAATGCAGCCAATGCTGCTGCTCCTGCTGAAGCACCATTGATTTTGGTTGTGTGAATGGCCAAACGTGCAGTCAAGCCATTGGCCAATTGCTTCCACTTCGCCAAGTCGCCACCATAGATCAGATCATCTACTCCTGGTGAGAGGATGTCATCAGCGGTGTTGTCAAGATCAGCCATACCCTGTGACAACAAATTTGGAAGCGTTGTCGTGTAGAGCTCTTGCTGACTGTCGTACTTCGGCGTGAGATTATCATTGCCTTGGAATGCTTGAGAATATGGAACATCACCGAACATGTCGGTCATCATACTCAAGGAATAAGCCATGGTAATGCGGGCAATGCCACGATAAGCATTGTATGATCCCTCGGCTGCATTAGCCTTCTGAATAATCCGGTTCAAGTCGGCCATGTTACCGGAGTACATGTTATTCCACAGATTGTCAAAATCACTTTCTGTAAAGGAATACTGGTTGTACCCGAAAAACTGACGGTAGGCACCGGTTACATTCTGATCCAACACTCCATTGTACCGAGCAATATCACCGCCTAACGTGTAGGCTAATGAGGCACTGGTAGAAGGAAGGAGGATATTGACCGGAACGTCGGACGGCTGGTTATTATTTACGTTGACATCCTTGAAATCCTTCTCACAGGATGTCATGAATGCGACTGACGATATCAGTAGCATTCCGCTGACGATTTTATTGATTCTTTTCATGAACATTTGTTTTTAAAATTACCGTTTGAAGGATTAAAGGGTGACACGGACGCTGAATCCATAGCTCTTCGTACCAGGCATGTTGAAGTAATCCATACCCAAACTGTTGCTAGCTCCAGTCAAGCTGGTTTCTGGATCAACACCTGTATAATCGGTTTTGAGCCATAGATTGCGGCCAATAACTGATACATCGATGCTTCCGAACGGAGTGCCTTTCAACCATTTTTTATCCAGTGAATACGATAGTGAAAGTTCGCGAAGACGGATAAATGATCCATCCTCAACGAATGGTTCTGCTGGTCCACTGAAGCCACTTCCAATACCCTGATAATACGACTGATCCAACGTAGCGGAAGTTGTGTTAGGGTCTGATGTAATCACAAGGTTGTTGTCAGCATCGTAGTAGCCGTTAACGCCTTGGAACACCGTAGTGCTTCCACGGTTTTCTGTTTCAGCGGCACGTCCAAAGAAGACAAGCGCTCCACGTGTGCCATTCCAAATGTCTCCACCCTGACGGATGTCGAACAAGGTATTCAATGTGAAGTTCTTATAGGTAAACGTATTGGTAATACCCATCAACCAATCTGGATTTGGATTACCAATGATACCTGTTTGATCGTCTTGAACAGGCAAGCCGTCCACTATAACCAGATTGCCATTACCATCGCGAACGAAGCGTCCGCCATAGATCTGACCATACGGTTGACCAGCGACTGCATAAATAGCTGATCCTTCGAAACCACCAAGGAACAATTCATTAACGCCATCCGCCAGTGCAAGAACCTTATTGCGATTACGTGAATAGTTCATGCCGATGTCCCATTGGAAATCTTTCAACTTCACAGGAGTTGCATACAGCATGATTTCCCATCCTTTGTTTTCCATGCTACCCGCATTCTTGATCTGTGCCTGATAGCCGGTTGAACCAGCAATAGGAACAGCCAGAATTTGGTCTTCAGACGTAGACTTGTAATAGGTAATGTCAACTCCTATACGGTTGTCGAGGAATTTTAAATCAGCACCAACTTCAAACGACTTGGTCTTCTCAGGCTTCAAGCCTGGGTTACCCAATACATTATCAATGGTATAACCGGAAAGTCCATTAAGTGGGAAGCTGATACCAGAAGTCCAACCATCATTAACAGTTGCTGATCCATAGTAGTTCTGCAAGACATACAATGGAGCGTCTTTACCTACAATAGCATAGGACATACGAACTTTACCATATGTGAAGTACTTGTTCTGAAGATCCATGGTCTCAGAGAATACCCAGCCAAGAGCGGCAGAAGGGTAGAAGAAGGTGTTATCGTCAGTTGGCAGTGTAGAAGAAGACTCCGAACGACCTGTCAATTCGAGGAACACCTGATCACGCCATGCTAAACGACCTTGTCCGTAAAATGCACGGGTCTGGTAGTTGTATTCAGATTGACGTGAAATGACTGAAGAGGCATTTGAAATATTATAGAAATCAGGGAAGTTTAAGATATCGCCCTGTACATAATTGTAATTCTTATAATAGCGGAAAGAGTTATGACCTAAGGTAATCGACCCTTTAAGTTCATCCGTAAAGTCTTTCTTAGCATTCACAATCAGGTCTTGGTTCAAATGACGATAGAAAATGTCTTGGTTGTACACTTGTCCATCAGGATTTGCACCAGAGCCAATTGCAAACTGCTGATTACGGCGATCGTTGTAGAAATCCAAACCAACACGGTAAGTTACATCCAACCAATCGTACACTTGATAATTGGCCTGCACTGAACTGATCAAACGGTTGACTTCATCTTTAAACGGATTCTGGTTGATGGTCCAATATGGATTATCATATCCAACACCGCCGCGGTAGTTACGCTGACGACCGTCGGAAAGGATATACGCGCTAGAAGCTTCAGGATCATCATTTCCATTGGAATTGTCAAATGAAACAGGAGTACGAAGCAAGTCAAGCATCAAACCTGAAAGATTAGAACCTTGCTGAACACGACGACCTCCAGAATTGGAATAGGTGAAAGAACCCGTGGCAGAAAGTTTCTTTGACAAAGCACTTGTTCCAGCCAAAGCCAAAGTGTTACGTGTGAAATCTGAGGTTGGAACTACACCGTTGTCCTTTACACGAGAGTAAGAAACACGGAAGGTGTTACGATCGTCGCCACCAGAAAGTGAAACGTTGTTCTCGATGGCGAAACCTGTGCGGTAGAACTGATCCAGGTTATCAAAAGGCGTCATCTTGATTGCACCAGGAGTAGTATCTGCTCTTGCTGAACCAATCATCTGTCCGTTTGCATTGAAAAGACTTGCCTGTGACGGATCCCAATAAGTGGTATCCACAGATGGTCCCCAAGAACCAGAAGTTGAACTTTCATAGCTACGGTAATTATTTCCGGTACCTTTTACCCATTGATCTTGCAGGTCAGGTAGTTTGTTAACCTGGCTCCAATTGAACTTGGTGCCTAATGTTACACTAACTCCACCGCCTTGACGGCCTTTACCTTTTTTAGTGGTAATGATTAAAGCGCCATTAGCAGCATTGATACCATACAGGGCAGTTGCAGATGGTCCTTTCAACACGTTGATAGATTCGATGTCGTCAGGGTTGATGTCAATTGCACGGTTGGAGTTGTTGACACTTTCCAAGAGATTGTTTCCGCCATTGTCTGGATTTCCGGAAGCATCGTAGGAATTATCAATAGGTACACCATCAATGATGATCAACGGACTGTTGTCACCCGTAATGGAAGTTACTCCGCGAAGACGAACACTAACAGAAGCACCAGGTGTTCCTGCAGTTGTGGTAATCTGCGCACCGGCAACTTTACCAGCAAGAGCCGATAAGGTATTGGTCTGACCTGCTTTTGTCAGATTATCACCCGATACGGTTTGCGTGGAATATCCCACTGCCTTTTTCTCCTGCTTAATACCAATGGCAGAAACTACCATTTCTTGCAGCTGAAGTACATCAGGATCCATGTTTACATCCACTGAATTGGATGCGCCCATGGTGACGTCTTTTGATTTCATTCCAACTCCCGAAAAACGCAGGGTCTTGGAATTACTAGGAACGGTCAATTTGTAATTACCGTCCATGTCTGTACTGGTACCGATGGTAGTACCCACCACCACCACGCTGACGCCGGGAACTGTGGAGTTGTCGCCCGACGAGGTGACCTTACCGCTGACGGTACGGTCTTGCGCGGATGCTTGCATCGTGAAGATGGCAAGCAGAAACGCTAGAAGCGTAAGCTTTTGTCTCATAGAATTTGGTTTTGGTTAGTTAGTTGACTTTAAAACAGAGGTCAATCTAAATATTTTAAATCAACATTTAACATGTTTTAACGGTACTGAAAAATAGCTTAGCTATTAAACTTCAGTAAATCAACCGTTTGAATTGTAAACAGCCTGTTAATAACCAAGAGTAAACGATTGATTATTTGTAAAAATTCGAGCCATTTCGGGAATAACAAATGATCATAAATCAGGATCATACAATAAACTGTAGCTGGCCTATAGTAATTAACTGCACGCAATACTGAGTATTACTACAAGGCAATAGATAAATCAGTTGTTAATACTAATTCAATAAAACGAGGGTCTTTGAAAAATCAATCACCGACTCGTCGAAGTTCCCGCTCTACGTCACGCTTCTTTACATCCTCGCGCTTATCGTAGTTTTTCTTTCCTTTCGCCAAGGCAATTTCGAGTTTGACAAATCCATTTTCATTAAAAAAAAGCTGTACAGGAATCAAGGTGATGCCTTTCTCTTTTAGCTTCACGGAAATCTTCTTGAGTTCACTCCGATTTAAAAGCAGTTTGCGAGAGCGCCGTGGATCGTGATTATAATGCGAAGCCTGCTTCAATTCCTTGATGTACATGTTACGGATGAACAGTTCATCGTGCTCCAGCAAGCAGTAGGCATCCCCAATATTCGCTTCACCTGTACGAAGCGACTTCACTTCAGTCCCAGTCAAAACAATGCCCGCCGTATACGTCTGCATCAGATGATACTCGTAGGCGGCCTTGCGGTTTTTTATCACTGGTGATTGATCCGACATGTGATTGCAAAGGTACTTTTTAAAACCAAGTAGGAGGTAGGAATGGAAGGAGGATTTATTCCTACTTAAAAATAGTAATTACTACTGCTCACTAACGTACAATCAGCACGGGCATTTTTACTCGATGTCTGACCGCATCAACCGTGGAACCATAAACGAAATCTTTATACCCTTTGTGACCGTGCGCACCTAATACCAACAAATCGGCATTAAAAGCTATTGCCATATCTGAAATGGCCTTTGAAGGGCGGCCAAAACCAATCATACTATCAACGCGATATCCTTTATCGCGAAGTTGCTGGCAATAGGCTTCCAGCAGCTTGCGATCGGATTGAAGTTCTAAATCGCTGATGTCGCTTGACATCATCATAGCGCCTGCAGATTCAAGCACGTGTATAAGTAAGTACTCAGCTTCCAGTCCACCTTGTGTTAAAGCGGCAGAAAGCGATCGCTGGTCTTTCGCTGAAAAATCAAGTGCTACGGCTATCTTTCGATACGATTCGTGCGCCATAGCTTCCAATGGCTCTTGATGGGCATGGTTAGACTGTTTACGTGGAACTGGCTTATGTTTGCTTAACCATGGACGAATGGTGATGTAGACTAGCAATGCACCTACGCTAATGGTCAATGGTAGTACCAATCCATATATAACCAAGGGATGACCACTGGTAGTCATCCAATCATACAAATAGGAAGTAACCAATCTGGCATTTAATCCAACGATAATCAAGGATGAAATCCACGCCAATACTTTCACCCAGTTCGAAATGACGAATTCTCCCATTCGTTGTCGGTCGCTGACGAAATGAATGAGAGGTATTACTGCAAAACCCAGCTGGAGACTGAGTATTACTTGCGATAGCACCAGCAATTTTCCTGTTGCCGCTTCACCATAATAAAAGATGGTTAGAAGGGCTGGCACAATGGCAATCAGTCGGGTAATCAGTCGTCGCATCCATGGTGCGATTCGTAAATTTAAATAGCCCTCCATCACGATCTGACCTGCTAAGGTGCCTGTGATGGTGGAGCTCTGCCCGGCGGCAATAAGTGCAATGGCGAATAAGGCAGGTGCAAGCTTGGATCCTAATAACGGTTCAAGAAATGCGTGTGCATCTTTAATATCGGCGACCTCAAACAGTCCGTTGCGGTAAAACGTGGCAGCTGCCAAAATCAGAATGGCAGCATTGACAAAGAAAGCAAGGTTTAAGGCGATGGTGGAATCAATCAGGTTATACTTCAATGCCCTGCGAATGGAAGTCGGGTTCTGTTCTACTTTTCGTGTTTGTACCAGAGAAGAATGTAGGTACAAATTGTGAGGCATAACAGTCGCTCCGATAATGCCTATTGCAATGTATAAGGCAGTTTCATCGGGCAAGGAGGGAACGAACCCTTGAAGAATTTCTCCAGTTACCGGCTGAACAATGATCATTTCCGCCAAAAATGCCATGCCAATTATGCCAATCAAGCAAATAATGAAGGCTTCAATCTTTCGCATTCCAAAATTGATCAAGAACAATAACAGGAACGTGTCGAGCACTGTAATACAAACTCCCCACATCAAGGGCAATCCAAAAAGTAATTGAATGCCAATGGCCATGCCTAGAACTTCGGCCAAATCCGTTGCAGCTATGGCAATTTCAGCCAAAAGGTATAGGAAGAGATTGATCGGTCGTGAATAGGTCTGTCGGGATGCTTGTGCAAGATCATGTCCGCTAACGATGCCAAGACGGGCACTCAGACTTTGCAATAAGACTGCCATCAAATTCGACATTAGTAATACCCAGATTAAGGTATAACCATATCGACTTCCACCGGCAATATCCGTAGCCCAATTCCCTGGATCCATATAGCCGACACTCACTAAATAAGCCGGACCTAAAAACGCGAACAACCGACGGAAACCCTTCAGCTTCGTAGAAGTAGTATCAATGGATCCGTGGACTTCGGATAGCGAACGGTGTGGCTCGTGACGTTGATTCATCGAAGTATAAATTTACATACTATTCCATGGCAGGATTCTTTATTTATGCTAAAGCTTCAACAAGTTTTCAAGGTGGTGATTGCTTTTGTATTTTCGTCGCCAGATATGTACCAGCGCCTCCTTAAGCCTCTTTTATTTCTGTTCCAGCCGGAAACTGCTCACCATATCGTCTTTTTCTTACTTGAATCGATAGGTCGGATTCCGGGCGGGCGCTGGTTGATCAGAAAGCTACACAGACCCATTCAGCCAAAGGAAGCAGTGACCGTTGCAGGACTTCGTTTCCCCAACCGAATTGGGCTCGCAGCTGGTTTCGATAAAAATGCAAAAGTGTTCAGAGAATTAGGTGCCTTGGGTTTTGGATTCGTTGAAATTGGAACCGTAACCCCGGTAGCCCAGGCTGGAAACCCCAAGCCTCGGTTGTTTCGCCTACCTGCTGATAATGCACTGATTAATCGGATGGGTTTCAATAATGACGGATTGGCTGCTATCGTTCAACGACTGAAGGTAGACCATCCGGGTATCCTTATCGGTGGCAACATCGGTAAAAATAAAGCCACACCAAATGAACGTGCGGATGAAGATTACGGCATCTGTTTTAATGCCCTTTTTGAAGTGGTCGATTACTTTGTCGTAAATGTTAGTTCTCCAAACACACCAGGCTTACGCGCTTTGCAGGAGAAAAAACCACTTCAGGAAATCCTAAATAAGCTGCAGGTATTCAATAATTTAAAGGCTTCTAAATTAAAAATTACTAAACGTCCTATTTTTCTTAAAATAGCACCTGATTTAACCAATGAGCAACTCGACGATGTGGTGGAAGTAATTCTAGAATCCGGCTGCGCAGGAGTAATAGCTACCAATACGACCATCCTGCGAAGTGGTCTAAAATCGGATAACCAGAAAGTACTTGAAATTGGTGCCGGAGGGCTCAGCGGCAAACCGCTCACTGACCGATCCACTGCCGTCATTCGTTATCTGCATACTAAATCAGATGGTCAATTTGCCATTATTGGCGTCGGAGGAATTCATTCAGCCCAAGATGCCTTGGAAAAGTTATCAGCAGGAGCATCGCTAGTTCAACTTTACACAGGCTTTGTCTATGAAGGACCACGTTTGGTTACACAAATCCGTAAAGCAATTATTCGCTGAACCTCAGCCGTCAATCACAAGAAGCTTACTTTTCTAGGTGCTTCAACACTTTCGCCTCTAGGTAAAAAATGATTTCTTCAGCCACATTCTTCGTTTGATCACCTGTCCGTTCCAGTTTCCGTATGGCTGAAACGATGTGTAGAGCAGGAGTAATACCATCCACGTTGCGTCGAATGACTACTTCAATAGCCGCATTCGCGGCGCCGTTAATTTGATCCAACAATTCATCTTTCTGGAAAACTCCCCTGGCAAGCTTTGCATTTTCATTCTGAAATGCAAGTTGCGTATCGTTCATCATCGAGATTGCTTGGTCAAACATTTCATTTAAACGAGTAATCTCCATCAATTCGGCACTAAATGGCGCTTGTGCTTCAATTACATATCGCGCAATTCCATCTGCAATATCCCCAACACGTTCCAGGTTGGAATTTATTTTTAAAACAGCCAATACAAATCGTAAATCAATGGCCACCGGATTAAACAACGCAAAGATATTTTCACAGTCTTTATCGATCTTAAGCTCCAGTGCATTGACGCGCTTTTCATTGAAGTTCACTTCGTGAGCCAATTCTTTATCAAAATCAACCATGGCTAATTGAGCCTTGCGTAATTGCGAGGCGACCAGGTCGAACATCTCGATGCATTCTGACTTTAACCGCTTTAATTCAGTATCCAGGTGTGACATGTTGCAGTTTAATTGATAGGTAACTTGTTCTGTACAATTTCAAAATAAAGATGAAAGCAATGATTACCCAAAACGTCCGGTAACGTATGCCTGAGTTCTGGAATCGGTTGGATTGGTAAAAATATGAGGCGTTGTATCGTATTCAATCAGTTCGCCGAGGTAAAAGAAAGCAGTCTTGTCACTGACACGACCTGCTTGTTGCATGTTGTGTGTGACAATGATAATGGTATACTTTTCCTTCAATTCATAAATCAACTCCTCGATTTTAGCCGTCGAAATAGGATCCAGCGCAGATGCTGGTTCGTCCATCAACAACACCGATGGTTCATTAGCCAATGCGCGTGCTATGCAAAGCCGCTGTTGCTGCCCCCCCGACAATTCAAAAGCAGACTTGTTCAGTTTGTCTTTGACTTCGTTCCAAAGTGCTGATTGTTTCAAGGAAGTTTCAACACGCTCTTCGATGTAATCTTTGTTCTTGATTCCATTGACCCTTAAACCGTAAGCAACATTCTCAAAAATGCTCTTTGGAAATGGATTAGGTTTCTGAAAAACCATGCCCACTTTTTTCCGCAGTTCATCGATACGCATTCCTAATCCTTTACCATAAATATCACGACCTTCTACCAGTACATCGCCTTCAATCCGCACATTGTCAATTAAATCGTTCATACGGTTGAACAAACGCAGGTAGGTTGATTTACCACAACCGGATGGACCAATCAATGCCGTCACAGTATTAGACTCAATCTGCATTGAAATATCCTTCAGGGCGTGGAAATCCCCGTAGTAAAGCTGGACGTTCTTGGTTTCTATCATTCGCATCGTTTCGCCTTTCTTTAGTTCATTTTAACACGGTTGCTGAAATACCGACGTAGTGCGTTGGCTAGCAAGTTCAATAATAAGACAATCATGACCAGCACCAACGCCGTACCGTATGCCATATCTCTAGAGGCAGTAATGTTCGTACCACTGGTGGAAATAACGTACAGGTGATACGGAAGCGCCATGACTTGATCAAATACGGAAGTCGGAAGTTGTGGTAAAAAGTAGGCCGCCACTGTAAAAAGGATCGGTGCAGTTTCGCCAGAAACACGTCCAATGGCAAGGATTAAACCAGTAATAATATTGGGCGTTGCAATAGGAAGCACCACTTTACGGATGGTTTGTAGTTTGGTAGCGCCTAGCGCAAGGCTACCTTGACGGAAACTGTTTTCAACCGCTAGCAAAGCTTCTTCCGTAACACGAATCACTACCGGTAATGCAAGCAATCCTAGCGTTAGCGATCCAGCTAAAATAGAATCGCCAAAGTTGAGTTTCTTAACGAATAATGCCATACCAAACAAACCGAATACAATGGATGGTATACCCGCCAAATTATTGGTCATAAGCTTTATGAAGCGCTTGAACCAATTATCTTTTGCATATTCATTAATATAAATACCTGCCAAGAGTCCAATCGGGAAAGCAAAGATCATTGATCCACCAACCAGGCAAAGTGTTCCAATAATGGCAGGGTAAATACCCCCTTTAGTCATTCCGTCTTCAGGGATGGATGTTAAAAACTCCCAACTGATCGTCCTCCAACCTCGAGAAAAGATGAAGTAGAGAATTCCTAATAATAATGCGACAACGCACCAAGCGAAAATCCGGAATATCCAGAAGGCGATCTGTTGTTTCGTCTGCTTCTCCATGATTATTTCTTGAATTTACGTTTAGCTGAAATGCGTTCCACCCAAATGTTGATAATCAATGTGATGATGAAAAGTATGCAACCTAATGCAAAGAGGGCCTTGTAATGCACACCACCGTTCGGCGCTTCGCCAAGTTCAGCAGCAATCGTAGCTGGAATTGTACGTACCGGCTGCAAAATACTCTTGGGCATCACTGCAGCGTTTCCAGTTACCATCAATACTGCCATGGTTTCACCAATTGCACGACCAATGCCAAGAATGGCGGCTGCTGAAATTCCAGACATAGAATAGGGTAGAACCACTTTTTGAATGGTCTGCCACTTATTGGCACCCAATGCCAACGATGCTTCACGCATACTTCTGGGAGTATTACGGATAGCATCTTCAGAGACCGTAATAATAGTAGGTAAGGCCATAATGGCTAATACTAATGATCCGGCTAATGCTGTTTCTCCGACAGGCAAATCAAACACGTCGTGAATAAAAGGAACAATGGTGATTAGTCCGAAAAATCCATAAACAACAGAAGGAATTCCAGCCAGTAATTCGATAACTGGTTTAAGCACTTTTCGTATTCGCTCATCCGCAATCTCAGCCATGTAAATCGCAGTAGCAAGTCCGATGGGTAAGGCTAATAATATCGCCAATAAGGAAACCATCAATGTTCCTAAAATCAAAGGCAATACACCAAGCTGAACAGCAGGCTCTGCAGTGGGAAACCATTCTTTTCCAGAAAGAAAATCTGGCAAATTATTTTTATTGACGTCAATGGTGTGGCCTTTAAAATAGCTGGTACGGTATGACTCATTAATTACGGCAAGCGCATTCGGGAGACTATCAACTAATCGACTGAAACAATCAGGCAAATGCTCGAACTCGGCGCCGATTTGTTCTTCAGAGTAATAGTTGCCAATATCATTGACGGTAATAATCAAAATGTCTTCATCCTTACCGCCAACCTCTTTCCAATTGGTGATTTTCTGGTCGAAAATATCTTTGATAGAGACCGCGCTTAGTTTTTGGACAGGATTACTTTCGTTGACCACCAACGCTGTTTTATTTTCCAATGGCGAAGTCCCGAAGAGTGATAGCCCTTCATTGAATAAGAAAACGACAATGAGCAGTACCGTCAGGGAAGTGACAGTACCGCTCAAGGCGAGCAATCCTTCGATGAATCGCTCCGTAAATTGTCTATAAGCTCTTTTCAAGAAACAACTGATTACTTACTCAAAGGAATATAGCCGACTTCATCCACTGTTTTCTGACCTTCTGGCGAAATTACATAATTCAAAAATGGTTTGACATAATTTTCCTTAGCAGTTGGATAGTAGAAATAGAGTGGACGAACAATTGGATAAGTTTTGTTTTTAGCAGTCTCCTTAGAGGCTAAAATATAATTCTTACCGTTGTCATAAGAGACCGCAATATCCTTGACCTCATTATTTACATAGGCAAATCCTACATAACCAATAGCTCCTTTGGTCTGACCAACCGATTGAATGATTGCACCGGTGGCAGGCATGTTCAAGACATTAGACGCATAATTCTTGCGGTTCATGACGAATTCTTTAAAAAATTCATACGTTCCGGAACTTGTCTCTCTTGCATAAACGACAATCGTCATATCATCTCCTCCAACTTCTTTCCAGTTTTTGATTTTGCCCGTGTAGATGCCTTCGATTTGTTGACGGGTCAACTTTCCTACTTTATTGCTTGGATTAACAATGATAGAAAGTGCATCGTAACAAATTATCGTTTCTTTGACAGACTTGCCGGCATCTTGCAACTTTAGCCGCTCATCCATTTTTAATTTACGAGACGACATTGCAATATCCGTTGTGCCATCCATTAATGCAGCAATCCCTACACCGGACCCACCGCCCACAACAGTAATTGGTTTCAATGGATTTGCTTTCATGTATTTTTCAGCCTCTTTCTGAGCCAAGGGTAATACAGTGTCACTGCCTTTCAAAACCACTTTTTGAGCAGAGGCCGTTAAAATGCTAGTTAGTGCTAGCAGAGCGATCAGTTTCTTCATACTATTTTTTTTATATTTTTTGTGGATTAGAATCGTACTTGAATGCGCAGGGTAAATTGATTGTCAGACAAATCTTGGGTGTAACCAGACAAATTACCAGAGGTTTCATTGGTGACTAAATCATAGTAGGCCATAATACGTGCCGTTGACTCCCAACGGTACACCAATCCAAACCCCCAAGTGTTGTATCGAATATCACCAGCGCCCGTCTTTGTGAGTCCGTCGCCAACAGATTTTCCAATATCATCTCCTTTGACATCTGTATTCGGATCGAACCAATCATATTTAACAACTGCTTGCAAAGGGGTTTCCATGATATTTTGAAGGAAGTAAAATATAGCTCCATTGAATGGACGCGTATAAACGTCGTATAAACCAGTATAACGTGTATTCATACTAGCGCTGCTACTGGATGATCCGGGCTGAGTACCTTGCCAGTATTCAGCACGTAATGTAGTCATTCCAGGACTCCATGTCACAGAAACCTGACCATCCAATCCTAAGTATTGACGATTAGTATAGGATCGATCCAAGTAGCTAATGGTTTTTTGCTCATCTTTCAGAATATCCTTTTTATATCCATATACTCCATTTGCATCCTGAGCTAATTCAAAAGCATTTACGGTGTCAACACGAAAACCACCACTGTAAACGGAAGCTCCGATGCCGTATCGAACGGATTCCTCTCGATTGGCATGGGCGAAGCTTAGACGACCTACAAAATCCTTTTTAGTGTCCGTTTCGGAAACATCTCCCAAGAGGTAATAGTTCCCATATGATTTGTCATACGATAGCGAGGTATTTGCTACACCACTATTACCATTCACCAGCATCAAATCCAACCGCAAAGAATGATATTTAGAAAATTTATGTGGGTTGATGGTCAGCATAGCACCTAGGTCACGTTCACTAGGAAAGAGCAATTGCGCCATGCGTGCGCGCTCCGGCGTCTCACGAAGTCCGGACGAATAGGGAACCTCAAAACCGAATTGTCGGTTTTGTAAACCCATTGTAAGAGAGAACCATCCCAATTTTCGTTCAGAAAGTTTACAATAGGCATCCATCAGTCGCACACCCTTTTCAGTCATATCTATCTGAAACATCATCGAACCCAAAGATAAACCTCGTTCGTCAGCTTGAGAATCGTACTGCACACGAAGTCGAGCACGGCGAATCATGAAACGTGATTTATCGCCAGGTGCAAAATTTCCACCATTGAACGACTGTTGACCAGCAGAGTCCGCTAATTGGTATTGCGCCTGAACGTATCCGTTAATCTTTAAACGTTTTAGCACATCCAATTCCTGGCGAATCCCTGCAACGTGACTCGTTAGTGTATCCATCGGATTCAGCTCGAAATCTTGTGCGAATATATCCGCCATCGGATATGCAAGCAGCGCGATAATAAGTAGTTGTAGTTTTTTCATGCCTTTGGTGGTTAAATTTACGTCGCAAATAAATGAACCCAAAGTGAACCAATGTAAACATTGATGTTAATTAAACATTAAATATTAACTGAACTAAAAATTATAGTAAACGTAGCGTTACAATTACAGTGTAAACTATTGATATTTAGCTACTAGCAAATAAAAAAGCACCCATTTTTTGGGTGCTTACTACGTCTTATTAAATTAAAAGAGAATGTATTTAGCTAAGAATCAATCGGTAACCAATTCCTTTTTGCGTAACAATGAATTCATCACCCAGTTTTTTACGAAGTCTTAATATGTGAACGTCGATAGTACGGTCCTTTTCATCACTGGTACGCTTCCACACTTTTTCAAAAATTTCCTCACGGGTA
>CANIAS010000023.1 GCA_947465495.1 Candidatus Pollutiaquabacter sp.
CGGTACTCCTGCATAAGGTTGCGGAAGTCAGGATATAACGAATCCAATTTCGTTTCTTCCAACGCGAGGCAACTTTCGTTGACCCATTCCGAATACAACGCATTTACCATGGATTCAGCAGGCATGGTGGCACCGCGACGACTTTGATGGTCGACTACATAACCTGCGAAATCTTGCTGTGAATAATTCTTTCCTCCCAGATAGAACATGTCGGCTTTCAAGCCATCCGCTTTTTCAAGCGACCAGGTACCTTGCGTCAAGGTCGAATCCACTACTTTCATAAATGCCGCCTTGGAAGCTGGAACTTCCTTGAAACCATAACGCGACTTAATCTTATTGATCATGGAAGTGCGACTGAGGTCGGAACGAGAATCTTTTTGAACGCGCTGTTTGAGTTCAGCCTGCATTGACTCGAAACTACCGATAGGCTTTGTTTCCATCAACATGATGATGTGCCAACCGTACGGTGTTTTTACTGGAGCACTATAGTCGCCAGGGTATTTCAACGCAAAAGCCGCTGCTTCGAATTCAGGAACCATGCGTCCAGTACCGAACCAAGGTAAAAGCCCTCCGTTTTTACTAGAACTCTGGTCATCAGAATATTGACGAGCCAGATCTTCAAACTTATCACCGGCTTTGAGCTTAGCATAAATCTCGTTGATTTTCTGAACAGCTTTAGTGGAATCTTCTGCATTTGGTGCAGTACCGGTTTTAACCATAATATGGGCTACACGAATTTCGCCTTGATTCGGACGAGTATTCGTCACTAATATGATGTGATAACCATACCGTGTTCGCACCGGTTGACTGAATTCACCTTTCTTGGTGGTGTAGGCAGCGCTCTCGAATGGATAAACCATTTGCATCGAAGTAAAGAAACCCAAGTCGCCGCCATTCTCTTTAGCAGATGGATCGTCCGAATATTTGCGAGCTAACGTGGCAAAGTCGCCACCTTTCACCAATTCAGCACGAATCTTCAACGCCTTGTTATAGGCCTCCAAAGTATCTTTGGGCAGCGCATTCATATCAACCTTGATTAAGATGTGACTAGCACGAACGTCCGTTTTTAAACGATCATAAGCCTCTTTGATTAAGGCATCGCTGACGTCCTTATCCACCAGGTAGGGCTGAGCTAACTGCTTACGATATCCTGCCAATTCATCACGAAAGGATTGAACGGTATCCATTCCCAACTCCAGTGCTTCGTGCACTTTCATTTTGTAATTAACATACAACTCCAGATAATCTTCAACAGCCTTCTTGTCGAAATTCGATTCTTTGGTATTGTTCTTTTTGAAAACACGAACGAATTCACTTTTAGAAACGTTCTCTCCTCCGACCGTCAGAATGATCGGATCATTTTGATCTTGAGCCACACTTAGCGTAGCAAACAACAACATTCCGGCAAGGAACGATACACTGATTTTTTTCATGGTAGATTCAATGGATTAAAAGAGGGGCAAATTTAAGAAAGCAACGGGTATACACAAGTTATTATTTGAATGAAGGTTTGATGAAATTATTGAATTTCAAGCACTTAAGCAGTGCGTTAAATAAGTTTAACAATCACAGGGATAATAAACAACATGACCAACAATCCGAAGAAATCGTAATTTTGGTTGGAATCGAATTTAACATGTCTAAAATATCCCTGCTCCTAGTTTCACTAGTCACCACCCTCCATGTAAATGGTCAGGCCTTTACTAATCCTTTGAGTATCCCTCCGCTGCTTTCCGGGCGTGTATTCACGTTGAATTGCGATACGGGCTCCAAGCAAATTTATCCAGGGCAACCTACTCAAACCTTTGCCATCAGCGGCGATATATTAGGTCCAACGATCCAATTACAGCGAGGTGATTCGGTAGCGCTGCAAATCAATAACTACCTCGGCGAAACGACGAACATCCACTGGCATGGGCTTCATGTTCCAGCTTCCATGGATGGAGGCCCTGAAACAATCATCCCATCTATGGGCGCTTTCAGTTCGCGTTTTGTTGTAAAAAATCAGGCTGGAACTTATTGGTATCACCCGCACATCCATATGAATACACAAGCGCAAGTAACACGTGGCATGGCGGGAATGATCCTTGTAAAAGATAGTGCCGAAGCTACACTTGATTTACCTCGCAACTATGGCGTCGATGATTTCCCCGTCATTTTACAAGACCGCACCTACGACGCCTACAATCAAATCTTCATTGGTCCAATGGGAGATTCCATGCTGGTGAATGGTACCGCGTCGCCTTATCTGAACGTTCCCGGACAAGTAGTACGCTTGCGTTTTTTGAATGGATCCAACGCGCGCTCCTACGTACTTGGCTTTAATGACAATAGCACCTTCACCGTAATCGCGTCGGACGGAGGCATACTACCTGTTCCAGTCAACACCAACCGGTTGCAAATCAATCCCGGCGAACGATATGAAATCGTAAAGGACTTTAGCAACATCATCGGTGGATCAATCGTGTTAAAAAGTTATGCTACTGAACTACCTAACACAGTGGCAGGAAATATACTTGGAGGAATGGGATCCAATGGTCCATTAGACGGCGTCGACTTCGACATCATGGAGCTGCGCAGCATATCGCCTATTCCGGGAGGTGTGACCACGTTGCCGGCAAATCTACTTCCGGTCGTGACATGGGATAGCTTAAGTGCAAACCGTGTGCGTGACCGACTGCTGACAGGCCAAGGTATGATTGGCATGGGGAGTTTTTACATTGACGGTAATCAATATATCATGGGAGCATTTAACGATACCATGCGACTAGGAGATATCGAATTATGGCATGTAACGAATTACTCAAACATTTCACACCCCATGCACGTGCACGATGTTTCTTTCCGAATCCTCAGTAGAAACGGAGTAGCTCCTAGCCCCATCGAAGACGGATGGAAAGATGTATTCCACCTACTGCCACAAGAAACCATTTCCTTAATTATGCGCTTCGAAGACTATTCAGATGCCAATATTCCTTATATGTATCATTGTCACAACCTAGCGCACGAAGACATGGGAATGATGAGTTCTTTCATTGTCGTTGATACCAACACAAGTGCAGTTAGCAGTCCGAGCGAAACTCATACGATGTCCATCTATCCTAATCCGACCGCAGAATCCTGGAAGCTGCACATGCCGCATGCTCAACAAACAACCGTCAGCATAGTTATTCTCGATGTCACGGGAAGGCCGATACTAACCGAGGTTCACATCGTAGGTCATGAAGAAATAACGATCAGCACCGAAGGATTAACCTCCGGAATCTACTTCCTAAAAATCGAAAAGGGCAATGGAGTCTGTGAAGTAGTTCGTGCGGTCAAGCAGTAAACTCACCTTTGTTGCAAAATGCTGATACCGCGGCCATGCCATCCTTTGATACCATCAACGATGGTAATTCGGCGCCTCCTTAACGATGGTCACATCGTGAGGATGACTTTCACGAACACCCGCTGAGGTGATCCGGATAAAGGATGCTTTCTTGAGCGCCGCAATGTCTTTTGCTCCACAGTATCCCATAGAAGCACGTAGTCCACCTACCAGCTGATAAATCTCTTCAGCTACATGTCCTTTATAAGGAACCCGACCAACGATACCTTCGGGAACAAGCTTCTTCACATCATCGGTCTCGGCCTGGAAGTACCGGTCTTTAGATCCTTCACGCATCGCTTCAATAGAACCCATACCTCGATAGGATTTAAACTTACGACCTTCGTAAATCATGGTCTCACCCGGCGACTCTTCCGTACCTGCAAACAAAGAGCCCAACATCACGCAGTCTGCCCCGGCAGCAATGGCTTTGGCAACATCTCCGCTGTAGCGAATTCCGCCATCAGCGATCACACACACATTGGTACCTTTCAATGCCTCAGCCACATCGTAAACTGCGGTGAATTGCGGAACACCGATTCCTGCTATGATACGAGTGGTACAAATTGAGCCCGGACCAATACCTACTTTGACTGCATCGGCGCCGGCTGATGCCAGGTATTTCGCTGCGTCTGCAGTGGCAATATTCCCAACGATGACGGGAAGTTTTGGGAACGCCTTTTTTACTTTCTTGAGCACCTCAACGACACCTTTGGTATGACCATGAGCGGTATCAATGGTAATGACATCTACTCCTGCTTCAACCAGTGCTTTTGCGCGCTCAAAGGAATCTCCTGTAACGCCAATCGCTGCTCCAACACGTAGTCGCCCTTGCTCGTCCTTACAGGCCCAGGGACGAGATTTAATTTTACTGATATCCTTATAGGTAATTAGTCCAACGAGACGTCCTTTTTTATCGACTACCGGCAACTTTTCAATTTTATGTTTCTGAAGAATTTTTTCGGCTTCTTTAAGATCTTTGACCCCCATCGTGGTAACCAGTCGCTCCTTGGTCATGATCTCTTTTACAGGACGGTCCAGGTTCTTTTCAAATCGCAAGTCACGACTTGTGCAAATTCCCACTAGCACGTGATCCTTATTGACAATTGGAATCCCGCCAATGCCAGTCTTCATGATAGTGTGAGCATCACGAACAAGTGCAGATTCGAGCAGGGTAACTGGATCGGCAATCATGCCACTTTCACTGCGTTTTACTTTACGCACTTGCGCCGCTTGATGTTCAATAGATAGGTTCTTGTGCAACATGCCAATCCCACCCTCTTGCGCAATAGCAATCGCCATTTCTGCTTCTGTCACGGTATCCATGGCAGCAGAAATAATGGGGATGCTAATGCCGATTTTAGCCGTTAATTTAGTGGAAACGTTGACTTGATTCGGGAGCACTTCCGAATAAGCTGGAACCAGCAAGATGTCGTCGTAGGTAAGGGATTCGCCTAAAAATCGGCTTTTTGCAACTTTCATGAAGTATTGGGCTTTGAAAAAAGTTGCACGCAAAGATACTAGAAAAACTCAAACCGGAAAGTATTGATCGTTGATCAAGCCCTGAACATCCTTTAGCATTTCAAAGCAAATGCCCCCATAAAATTATTGTTACTTACCGGATCAATGTCACAGAGCCAACTCGACGAAAGGTAGAACCATCGGGTTGTTTGGACTCAATCTGATAAACATACACAGCTTCAGGCGCCTGCTTTCCATCCATTGATCCATCCCAACCTATTTGCGGATCATCTGCTGAAAAAATCAATTCACCCCAACGATCATAGATCCTGAATGTGTAGTCATCCGAAGAAACGAACTGTGGATACGGACGGAAAATCTCATTGATACCACCTCCCGGATGAAAGGCATTGGGAATAAACATCGTCGGTTGTTGAATGACGCAGACTTCGTTGGAAAAAACTGTATCAATAAAAAAATATGGATTGCCAAGCGCTTCAATCGCCTGTACAACATAACAGAATTCACCATCACTGTAAAAATCATCAAGTACAGAATCAACTACTGACAGTGAATTACCGTTCATCACAGTGACTAATGGCTGAGGATCCATCAACCCATTAACAGTCCTAAAAACACGGTAACTACTTACGCCGGTTGGCCAATGTTCGTACATCGTCCAATTCAGCAGGTTGGCTCCTCCAGCATCTGCTGTGCCTTTCAGTAAAATTGTACGGCTGACTTGTGAACTTTTAACACGTGTGCCGCAAGAATCAACGGTGACAACTTGGTAGTAATACACCTTAGCGCCAGTCGATGGCACTTGATCAGTAAATGTAACGGTTGAAACACCGGAAGTTATTTGCGAAGCAACGACATTGAATGGCCCCGCCGCACTGGAGGCGCGAAGCAATTCATAACCATCAACGACTGCACCAGGGTCAACATTCGCAACCACCTCAACATTCGTATTGCTCAACACGCTTACACGACGAATGTCACAAAAACCCGGAGGCGCAGGGAAAACAGGAACGATACAAAATCGGTTGGAGGTTGACGATCGCAAACTTCCAATTTCATGTGCGGCGACACGATAACAGTAATCAACGCCGGAAACTATGGCATCATCATTATAGGTCGTGGCTGCGGTAGTCCCAATCAACTGCTCTGCACCACCTGAAGTACTTCGCCAGATGTCGTAGCTAACTGCAGTATTCCAATATGAATAGGCATTCCAGGAAAGTGACACGGATTTACTACACAACAACAATCCTCCATCGAGGAAAATAGTAGCATGTGGTTGACTTTGCGCACTTGGATTACCGCAACTATCTACAGCAATCAATTCGAAAGAAATAGAACTTCCTGCTGCATTCACACCGGTAGCGGAAAAAGTACTGTTACGACCAAACAAAGTATCTATTGGTGTCCATATCGAACCGACACCTTGCAACACCACATAAGCTCGTGTATCGGGTGAAGAATTCACTGGCCAACCGATAACAACTGCACCGGTAGCATTCACGCTGACAGAATCCAACTCAGGATAGGCAGGTGGTTGAAGGTCGCGGAAAATATCTCCATCCTTATTTGAAACGGACTTGCAGCCACTCAAGTCCTGTACTTCTATACGGTAATTGATAGAGTCATTGCAAATGGAAATCAAGTCGCTGTACAACATCGGATTCGGAGCAATGGATGCATCAACCGAATCGATACGCGTGAAGACTCCCAATGGGTATTCTCGGTAAATCTGATATTCCTTCGAATGAGTGGAAATCAGTGGTGTGTGCATGACGTTCCAGGCCAAATTAGCAAACCCGCTTCCTGGATTCAGTACAGTTAATTGAATGGCACGAACCGTATCTGAATAAATATCCGGTCCTCCACTAGCACTTTTACAAACGAGTGTATACCATGCAGCATTGTTTGCCGCATTAGCTGTTGCATGCGTTTGAATGGTATCACTAAAAATGAAAACACTGTCAATGGCCACAAAAGGACCAGAGGAAGCGGTAGAATGATAGAGGTAATAACTTCGAAAATCCGAAGATGACAATCCATTGCGATCCCAGGTAACGGTAACTTGCCCAGAACTGCCAATACTCAAGCAATGGATACGAAAAGTCTGGCCTTTTACAAACTGGGAGACCAGCATGAAAAGCAACAGCACGAGTATTTTATTGGTTAATTTCAACAAGCCGCTAATTTACGTCCGTAAAGCCCGCAAAGCAATCATTTTACGCCAACGACTAATTCGTATAAATCTTCTTTTTTGAAGTATTTTCTGGCTAAATCACGTATCTCTTCCGATCCAATGGTCTCGAGCTTAAGTAGATAACGTTCAAAATAGCTGTAATCCAGCCCCGACAACTGCAATGTTTTAAATCGATCCAGTAAAGCAAAAGGACCGTCAATTCCTTTTAGAAATGAACCCAACATATAGTTTCGTACCATGTATAGTTCCTCTTTGGGGACAAGTTCGTGCTGCAAAATTTCAATTTCCTTGTAGATTTCAGCTAGTGCAGCCGAGGTAACATCTGCACCAACTTCCGTAGAAATGAAAAAGTAGCCTTCACGTTTCAACGAAACCAGGGCAGACCCAATGCCATAGGTATAGCCCTTGTCTTCGCGAATGTTAGACATCAAACGGGAACCGAAGTATCCACCTAATACCGTATTCAACACCGATAGACCGGGGTAATCTTCGTGAGCGCGGGTCATCATTCTCCTACCTATACGGATAGCAGATTGCAAAGCACCTTCCTTATGAAGAAAATGAATCTTGGAAGCATCGCTTACTATTTCTCCGAAAACAGGTTGCGATGGAGCTGGCTGTTGCCAATCATTACCTCCAAAATGCTGATTCAACAATGGCAAGGTGCTATCATGAATTTTACCTGCTAGCAACAAAACACAATTACCAGAATGATATTGTGATTGATGATACTCCTGCAAGATGGCCGTGTCCAGTCGATCGAAATCAGTGGATTCGACCATGTACCCATACGGATTAGAACTACCAAAGAGTAACTGATTAAATTTCCTTCGTGCAATAGAGTTGACACGCTCATTTTCGACCGCCAAACGCTGCTGTTGCTTTTTACGGTAAACACCTACTTCACTTTCAGGAAACACCGCCAGGGTCAACATTTCCTTGACAATAGGCAAGGTGGAGGCAAGATGCTTATTCAGGGTATACAAGACCACCGAACAATTGTCGGCAGACTCTTCAGTTTCAAGAAATGCGCCGACATCGTCAATCATTTCTGCTAATTGTAAGGCCGAATGACGGGTAGTTCCTTCTGACAACAAGCGATTTGCTGCAGCAGTAAGCGCAGCAAGCTCGGGTCTGAATCTCCGATTTTCAAAAAGAAATTCAACTCGTATTAAGTCTTGAAAACCGGCATTGACTGAATAAACAGGCATTCCATTATTCAAATTTCCGATTTCTGCTTGAGTCACCATCAAATTGCGAACGGGTAACGATGCAGGTGGAATGGAACGGTCAGGTAGAGCGTGAGTAGATGCAGTCATAGGTTCAATTCATGGATAAATAATGCAGGACGGAACAATTCTCTTTACGAAATACCTGCTTGGCAATATTCATCACCTGCTCCTTGGTGACTGCAGCATATCGCTTCAATTCAGAATTCACCAAGTCGGGATCTCCCATGTAATCAGCGATAGCCAACGCCAACGCTCGACCGGAAAGATCCATTTCAGAAAACTCGATGGTTGATTCGACTTTATTTTTAGCGCGATCTAATTCTACCTCCGACACAAACGTAGTAGTGATTTTCTCCAATTCCTCAACGATAGCCGCTTCAGCAGTTTCCACGGAGACCCCCTTTATCAATTTCCCTTCTACAACCACCAGGCCTTTATCAAAATCGCCGGTGAGATACGCCTGAACATCGCTGAACAATTTCTTTTCCTTGACAAGGGCATTGTATAAACGAGATGACTTTCCTCGCGACAATACATCTGTCATCAAATCGGTGGAATAAAAATCATCGTCCAACCTTGAGCAGGCATGATAGGCCATGTAGATGGAGTCGAAGGGAATGTCACGTTCAACACGCAGCTGACGGTATTCCGTTTGGACCGGCTCTTGCGGATATGTAAGACGCTTTTCGAATTTACGTTGAATAGTTCCGAACCATTTCTCGGCAAGCTCAACTACTTCAGTGGTCTTTACACCACCCGCAACGACCATCACTGCATTATCAGGTGTATAATACCGAAAGAAAAAATCTCGCACATCTTGCAAAGTCGCCTCTTCAATGTGACTGATTTCTTTACCAATGGTTGCCCATTGATACGGGTGAACCTTATAGGCAAGCGGTCGCAACAGCAACCACACATCGCCATATGGCTGGTTGAGGTATCGTTGTTTGAATTCTTCAATGACGACTTGCCGCTGTACCTCCAAACTCTTTTCAGAAAACGCAAGACTCAACATTCGATCACTTTCCAACCAGAAGGCTGTTTCCAAATTGTTGGCTGGCAAGGTGCAATAGTAATTCGTTATGTCATTATTGGTAAATGCATTGTTATCACCACCAGCAATTTGAAGTGGACCATCATATTCCGGAATGTTCACAGAACCACCAAACATGAGATGTTCAAATAAGTGTGCGAATCCGGTACGGGATGGATCTTCGTCACGGGCGCCTACTTTATAAAGGATGTTAACGGTAGCCAACGGAGTCGAAGGGTCTTCGTGAACGATAAGTGGCAAACCGTTGGAGAGGATATGTCTGGAGAAACTAATCATGGTCTAAGATGAATGATCAAAGGTACGTTTCAATGGCGCCATTTCGCATGAAAAGGAGGTTTAAAGAAACCAGTTATTGACAATATTAGCGTGAACTTCGGGTACTGTCAGAGTGCGCCGAACCGATGGCTCAAGGACTTACCGGCATGTATAAATTCCTGCCAAATTTCACGTACGATTTCCCCTGCAGGTATAACGTGTTTAACGGCAGCGGCTACCTGTCCGATTTCCAATTCGCCCTGTTGCATATCTCCTTCAAACATTCCCTTTTTAGCCCGAGCTCTTCCGAGTATTTCTTTCAGTTCCTCATCCGAAGCCCCGCGAGCTTCAGCCTGTTCTATATCGATGGAAAAATCGTTTCGCAACAAACGAACGGGCGTGAGTCGCTTCATCAGTAATTTAGTCTCTCCTTCCACCGAAGCAACTACCCGCTCTTTGAAAGCTACGTGTGCTGAAGATTCGGTGGAGGCGACAAATCGAGTGCCAATTTGAACTGCTTCAGCGCCTAGCGCAAATGCAGCCAACATGGAACTTCCATCGCCAATACCTCCTGCTGCTATAATGGGTAATCTCGTGACTTTTTTAATCAATGGCAATAGCACCAAGGTGGTAGTTTCCTCACGACCATTATGTCCGCCAGCTTCAAAACCCTCCGCCACAACCGCATCTACTCCAGCTTGTTCAGCCTTAATGGCAAACTTCGTATTGGCAATTACATGCACCACTATGATTCCATGTTGTTTGAGGTAGCTGGTCCATGTCATCGGATTGCCAGCTGATGTAAATACAATACGTACCCCCTCTTCCACCAACGTCTTCATGTGTTGTTCGATATCTGGATAGAGCAAAGGGATATTAACACCAAATGGTTTCGTTGTAGCCAACTTGCATTTGCGTATCTGGTCACGAAGAACGTCTGGGTACATCGAACCCGCACCAATAAGTCCCAAGCCACCGGCATTGCTTACCGCTGCTGCCAATTCCCAACCACTGCACCAGATCATTCCTGCTTGAATGATGGGATACTGAATATCAAAGAGTTCGGTAATTCGAGTGTTGAACATGCCACGTAAAAATGAGCGCGTCACGACGTTGCGACAGCCCTCAAAAATAATACTTTTACACCTGGAATCGGCCCTGGAAAAACTACGATCAAAAACTTCCTGCCTTCATCCAATTAATTTTCAACCATGAAAGTAATTATCCCTGTGGCCGGCATTGGCAGTAAGCTACGGCCACATACGCATACTCAACCCAAGGCGCTAGTGCCCGTCGCAGGCAAACCTATTTTATCCCACATTGTGGACAATCTGATAGAAGCAGGAATGACTGAATTTATTTTCATTGTGGGCTACCTAGGCGATAAAGTAGAAGCGTACATCCGCTCTACTCATCCCTCTATTAAATCTACCTTTATAATACAAGAACCCCGTGAAGGAACCGGGCAAGCAGTTTGGCTGGCCAAGGAGCACGTTGGACCCAACGAAGAATTGGTAATTGCCCTCGGCGACACCATTTTTGATGTTAATCTCCGCGAAGTCCTTCAATTACCTACCTCCGCTCTTGGGGTTAAACGCGTAGATGACCCTCGTAATTTCGGCGTAGCTGAAGTGGATGAAGATGGGTTTATTACACACCTCATTGAAAAACCGGCTATCCCAAAATCGAATCTTGCATTGGTAGGACTCTACAAGATCCGTGAAGGTCAAGCATTGATGGATGCCCTCGAAGAAATCATTTCACGCAACCATCGATCTTATAATGAATTTCAATTAACCGATGCGATTGACATAATGATTCGTAAAGGATCACGAATCAGGACCTTCCCTGTAGAAAACTGGTACGACTGCGGTAACAAAGAAAGCCTCCTGGAAACAAACGCAGTATTGCTACAGAAATATGCTCAACCGACCGACCGGCACGACTTCCAAAACACCATTATCATTCCTCCCGTGAGTATAGCGCCCAATTGCAAAATCAGCAATAGCATTATTGGCCCACAGGTTTCTATAGGAGAAAATACCATTGTCAATTACTCTATACTATCTGATTCAATTATCGGCTCTTATTCACAACTCGAAAATGCCGTCCTGCACCAATC
Organism: Candidatus Pollutiaquabacter sp.; assembly: GCA_947465495.1. Taxonomy (GTDB): domain Bacteria; phylum Bacteroidota; class Bacteroidia; order AKYH767-A; family 2013-40CM-41-45; genus Pollutiaquabacter. The sequence goes on from CANIAS010000023.1 coordinate 11,710, forward strand.
TGTCATCGGCAGCGACGCTTCCTTGCATGGACTCAGCCAATCACTCAACCTGGGAGACAACACCGAGATCGACTTCGGCTAATTGACAATTCATACCACCCATATTATTCCACACTTCTGAACCAAGCTAGCACCTTCAACACCTACAATTATGATTACCAAAGACACCGAGATATTCAAACTGATCAACCTGGAAAAGAAGCGGCAACAATTCGGAATTGAATTGATAGCTTCTGAAAACTTCGTTAGCAAGCAAGTCATGCAAGCAATGGGCTCCTGCCTGACCAACAAATATGCAGAAGGCCTTCCGGGGAAAAGATACTACGGCGGATGTGAAGTGGTAGATAAAATAGAACAACTGGCCATTGACCGCGCTAAGCTGCTTTTCAATGCCAGCTGGGCAAACGTTCAACCGCACTCCGGGGCACAAGCTAACGCTGCTGTCATGCTCGCGTTGCTTCAGCCAGGTGACACCATTCTTGGTTTCGACCTTTCGCACGGAGGCCATTTGACACACGGATCACCGGTGAATTTCAGCGGTAAAATTTATCGAGCGACCTTCTATGGAGTATCCAAGGAAACTGGCCGAATCGATTATAAAAACATGGCTGCTGTTGCAAAAAAAGAACGGCCAAAATTGATCATTGCTGGTGCATCTTCCTATTCGCGCGACTGGGATTATGCCCAAATGCGCAAGATTGCTGATGAAGTAGGCGCTTTTCTGTTAGCAGATATTTCGCATCCCGCAGGACTTATCGCTCGCGGGCTTTTGAGTGACCCACTGCCGTATTGCGATGTCGTCACAACAACTACTCACAAAACACTTAGAGGTCCACGGGGCGGAATGATCCTCCTCGGACACGACAAAGAAAATCCCTGGGGCCTTAAGACACCAAAAGGGGAAACTAAAATGATGAGCACACTTTTCGACGCAGCAGTATTTCCGGGAACGCAAGGTGGACCGCTCGAACATGTCATCGCTGCAAAAGCGATCGCGTTTGGCGAAGACCTCTCAGACGACTACATGAAATACTGTGTGCAAGTTGTACGTAACGCTTCGGTAATGGCGAAAGCGTTTGTAGAAAAAGGATATCAGGTAATTTCAGGTGGCACGGATAATCATTGCATGTTGATTGATTTGCGTTCGAAAAACTTAACTGGAAAATTGGCAGAAACAACGTTAGGCAAGGCGGACATCACGGTAAACAAAAACATGGTTCCTTTCGACGACAAGTCACCTTTTGTCACTTCAGGAATTCGCATCGGCACGCCTGCTATTACCACCCGAGGAGCAAAAGAAAAAGATTGCCTTAAAATTGTCGATTTGATCGACCAAACGCTAATGGCCCACGATAATGAAACAAAACTTGCCAACATTAAGAAAAAAGTCCACACTATGATGGAACGATTCACATTATAGAAGCGAGAATCGTCATCGGATCAGGTAATCTCATTACCCGTATTCAATTTCAATATAGTTACAACATACTTGGAGTTTCCTACCATGCAACGGACAAACACCTGTTGTATCCGAAAATTTCCTTTATTCTTTAAAACAAAACAATAAATAAACTACCGAACAATGAAAAAATTCATGGTTGACATTACGCTGAAGGGCTTGGACAACGAGACACGAATGAGCCTACTGCCTAAAGAACAAGAATTAGTGAAGGAACTGGAGCAAAAAGGGGTAATCGTTGACAACTACATCAAACTTGACATGTCAGGTATTTACATGGTCATCATGGCTCAAGACCCAGATGATGTTCATGCCAAATTATCCATTCTGCCTTATTACCCTTACATGAAACTTGAAATTACTCCAATACGAGTAGTTAATAGTATCAACCAATAACCCTTAATCAACAGAAATTACGCGCAGGAAGTGGCACTAATCTTTGGCCTGAGTTTATTCCACCCACGATTTGTAATAATCATCGGACATAATGGAAAGTCCGGCTTTAGTAACCCACAATGGACGGAACGTATCAATCATGACCGCTAGTTCTTTGGTTTCCTTTTGACCTAAACTTCGCTCGACGGTACCTGGATGCGGACCGTGTGGGATGCCACCCGGATGCAGCGTGATCATACCACGGGTCACTTTTTTGCGGCTCATAAAATCACCGTCGACGTAATACAGGACTTCATCCGAGTCGATGTTGGAATGGTTGTAAGGCACAGGAATCGACAGTGGGTGATAGTCGTAGAGACGTGGAACAAAGGAACAGATTACATAATTAGCAGCCTCAAAAGTCTGATGGACAGGAGGCGGCAAATGGACACGTCCTGTAAGCGGTTCAAAATCATGAATCGATAAAGCCCATGGATACAGGTAACCATCCCATCCAATGGCATCGAATGGGTGTGTTGCATAGACGTACGGGTAAATCATCCCCTCCTTCTTGATCAATATTTTAAAATCACCGTGCTGATCAAAAGTTTCGAGTTGTTCAGGGCGACGAATATCACGCTCGCAGTACGGAGAATGTTCCTCCAACTGACCATAATTATTTCGATACCGCTGAGGAGTCTCAATCGCCGAGAAAGACTCGACAATAAGTAAACGATTTTTATCGTCGTTGAATTCGATTTGATAAATTGTTCCGCGAGGAACCAGGATATAATCACCGTAGCCGAATGTCAACGAACCATAGATGGTCTTCAGTGTTCCACTTCCTTCGTGAATAAATAATAACTCATCTGCATCCGCATTCTTATAAAAATAAGAGGTCATGGATTTCCGCGGCGCAGCGAGTGAAATGTGTAGGTCATTGTTAACCAAAACAGCCTTTCGACTCTCCAGAAAATCGTCTGAAGGAGCAATGTGAAACCCCTCAAAACTTTGATGCTTGAGCGATCGCTGAAATGCCAATTCCGGCTGCACAGAATAAGGCTCACCCATTTCCTTAATCATCGTTGGAGGATGACAATGGTAAATCAACGAATACACGCTGGAAAAACCATGCGTGGAAACCAATTCTTCAGCATACAAAGCGCCATCAGGCTTCCTGAATTGCGTATGACGTTTGGCGGGCATTTGCCCTAGACGGTGATAGTTTGGCATAAGAGCGATCGATCTACAAGTGGGGAATTAATCTAACATCCCCAGTTCTTCCAAAATTAAGCAAACTTCTGTTAGATTGATTTATTGCCAAGGGGAATGTTTAGAAAAAAGCAAACAATTACTATCAAAAACGGGTGGGCAATGCAATAACCATCCTGGTAAAAATCATTGCGTCAAATCAAACCTAAATTATCCTACCTAAAAGAATCAATTTTGTTTAACTAACCGATGCTTTTCAAAGCGGTGTTCGTACTTTTACCGTTAGAAAAATAGTGAATCATGAAACTCGTCTCCTACCTTGACCATGCTAGTATCCAATTGGGAATTTTCCATCAAGAACGCATATATCCGTTAAATCATACGTTGAAGCAATTGGGATTACCCTCAGTCGCTGAAAGGATGGCCACTTTTCTAGTGGAAGGTGATACCTCCATGGAAATTGCAAAGAAAGCAGATGCAGCGATTAAAAGCGGCACATCCCTCAGCAGCATCGATGTGAATGCAACTACACTGATGGCTCCAGTTCCCCATCCCACCTCTTGTCGTGATGGCTACGCCTTTCGCCAACACGTAGAAGCCGCACGTCGTAATCGCAAAGTTCCTATGATTGCCGAGTTCGACCAATACCCCATTTTCTATTTTACCAACCACCAGGCCATTCAAGGCCCGGGCGACATTTTATGCATGCCAGATCATTTTCAAAAACTCGACTTTGAACTAGAGGTGGCAGTGGTCATTGGCAAGAAAGGACGAAACATACGTGCAGCAGAAGCGGACCAGTATATTGCTGGATACATGATTATGAACGACATGAGTGCTCGTACCCTGCAGATGGAAGAAATGCTACTTAACTTAGGCCCAGCAAAAGGTAAAGATTTTAGTACCGTAATCGGCCCCTGGCTCGTAACACCGGATGAATTAGAACCCTTTAAAGTTTCCGCAAAAGCCAATCATACCGGCAACAATTACGACCTTACCATGACCTGTAGTGTCAATGGCATCACGGTAAGCAGCGGTAACATGAAAGACATGGATTGGACGTTTGCAGAAATTATCGAACGCTGTGCATACGGAGCAGATATTCACCCGGGTGATATCATCGGATCCGGAACGGTTGGCACAGGATGTTTTCTTGAGCTCAATGGCACAGGACTCCTTCACGACCCTGCCTACCAGCCGCAATGGCTGCAACCGAACGATGTGGTTGACATGGAAATTGCCGGACTAGGTAAACTTTCCAACACCATCCGTAAAGAAAATTCCGATTTCTCAATTTTAGCCCTCAAGAAAGTAACTCAGAATTCGTAAATTTAATCTGCAGGATGTAATAGTATCCTGAATTTAAATTGGAAGAGCATCCCACCACCCCATTGAACGATCCCGAAGGAACAAATAGTGCTGACGCGGAAAAGGAACTGATACTTCGTTCCTACAAAGCACTATTACGTGCATTACGCCCTAGTCTGGGCAAAGGCGACAAGAAAACAATACGTCTTGCTTTTGACATGTCCCTGGAAGCACACAAGGACATGCGTCGCAAGACTGGGGAACCCTATATTTTACACCCACTATCGGTCGCTCAAATTTGCGCAGAAGAAATGGGGCTGGGACCTCTGGCTATTGTCTGTGCATTATTACACGACACGGTTGAAGATACCCACCTAACGCTCGACGACATCCGCAACTCCTTTGGCGAGAAAGCCGCAATGATCGTAGACGGTCTCACCAAGATCTCCGGAGTAATTTTACAAGGAAGCTCTATCCAAGCAGAGAATTTCCGAAAAATGCTTCTCACCCTTTCAGACGACGTGCGGGTGATTCTCATCAAATTAGCAGACCGACTTCACAACATGCGCACCTTGGATTCCATGGCGCGCGAGAAACAGCTCAAAATAGCTTCGGAGACAGCCTTTTTATATGCGCCACTTGCACACCGTCTAGGCCTTTACCCCATCAAGACCGAATTGGAAGATCTGGCGCTGAAGTATACCGAGCCCGATATTTATACAGAAATCGCATCGAAGCTTCAACAGACGAAAAGAGAGCGCACACGTTTCATCAACGAATTCATGGAGCCAATCCGTGAAGAGTTGACACGACAAGGATTTAAATTTGAAATTCGAAGTCGTACAAAATCTGTTCAGTCCATCTGGAATAAAATGAAACGTCAAGGTGTTGGATTCGAAGAAATCTACGACATCTTTGCCGTTCGCATTATTTTAGATGCAAAAGAAGAGGATGAAAAAGCAATGTGTTGGCGATGCTACTCGGTTTTTACAGATTACTATACACCGAACCCAGATCGCTTAAGGGACTGGATATCTACTCCAAAGGCCAACGGCTACGAATCGTTGCATACTACCGTCATGGGTCCAGGCGGACGATGGGTGGAGGTTCAAATCCGGAGTCGAAGAATGGACGACATTGCTGAAAAGGGGTATGCTGCGCATTGGAAATACAAGGAAGCTTCCGTAGAATCGGCTCTGGATGAATGGATCAAAAAAATCCGTGAGTTATTAGAAAATCCGGATTCGAATGCGTTGGATTTTATTGACGATTTCAAGTTAAACTTATTCTCCGACGAGATTTTCGTCTTTACACCCAACGGCGAATTAAAAACCCTGCCCTCAGGCGCTACCGCGTTAGACTTTGCTTTTGAGATTCACACCGACCTTGGCTCTAAATGTATAGGAGCAAAAACCAACCACAAATTAGTTCCACTTTCACATCGACTACGAAGTGGAGATCAAATTGAAATCCTAACTTCTAACAAGCAGACACCCAAAGAAGATTGGCTCAACTATGTTGTTACCGCCAAAGCCAAATCGAAAATCAAAAGTGTTCTGAAAGAAGAAAAACGGAAATTCGCAGACGATGGAAAAGAAATCCTTGAGCGAAAATTCAAGCATCTTAAACTACAACTAACGACCGAAAATATCAACGAGCTCCTCGCCTACTACCGTATACCTTCCTCGCTGGAATTATATTATCGGATAGCAAAGGGTATGATTGAAATTTACGACCTTAACGAATTCATCATAGACAAAGGTACCATCCGTGCCAAGCAGCCGCTTCGCAGCGAACAGCAGACACTGGAGCAAATGGTAAAAAACATTCGAGGATCCAGTGACATGCTGGTACTTGGTGAGAATTTAGACAAAATCGACTACAAGCTCTCATCTTGTTGCAATCCAATTCCAGGTGATGACGTTTTTGGTTTTATTACTGTTGATGAAGGCATCAAAATCCATCGTGTATCTTGCCCGAACGCTGTCCAGCTAATGTCCAACTATGCGTACCGAATTGTTAAAGCGAAATGGACCGGACAACAAGAAATCGCTTTCTTGGCAGGAGTACGAATGACCGGCATTGATGAAGTAGGTGTTGTCAATAAAATCTCCAAAGTCATATCAAGTGAACTAAAAGTGAACATGCGAAGCATAAGTATTGATTCCAACGATGGAATCTTCGAAGGCACTATCATGCTCTTTGTGCACGATACACACCACCTCGATAAACTCATCAAAAAGCTCAAAGAAATCCACGGCATCCTGACGGTCAGCCGAATTGATGGAAAGTAATTTGCACGACCATGACGAATCAGGAAACCATAGTAGCAGCAAAAAAGGTTTTCACCAACTACCTGGAGAAACACGGTCATCGTAGAACGAACGAGCGTTTTTCGGTATTGGAAGAAATCTATTTGCTGAACGATCATTTTGATGTAGAATCGCTCTTCGTCCATATGAAAAGCAAATCATATCGAATCAGCAGAGCCACGCTTTACAATACCATTGAACTGCTACTCGAATGCGACCTAATTACCAGGCATCAATTCGGGAAAAACCTCGCACTCTTCGAACGCTCCTATGCCTATAAGCAACACGATCATTTGATTTGCCAGGATTGCGAACACATCTTCGAATTCTGCGACCCTAGAATTCAGCAGATACAATCCATGATGGGGGACATCTTACGCTTTGACGTGGCTGCACATGCACTCCACCTATTTGGGCATTGCCGAGAATTAAAAGATAAAGGGGTTTGCAAGCATCATAAGGGCTAAAAAGCGTAAAATACCGACAAATAGTTGCACAACGCTCGGTTAAAAACTCCCCTCCTGTAAGTCTTTCGTTGCTTCAAAAATCGTAATTTAGAGCCATGGATTTTAATTACAACATCACCCTGAAAGGCACTTATGCCCTCGTTGACATGTCAGGTAATCTGATCGATAAAAATCAGGCAACACCATTACTGGATGAAATCCAGGCAATGATTGACAACGACACCAAGAACTTTGTCATCTCTATGGAGAATTTCAAGTACCTGAATAGTAATGGACTCAACGTGCTGGTAAACATTCTTACGAAAAGCCGCAAGAACGGTGGCGACACAACCATCTGTAGCATCAACGACAAGATCAAAGAATTACTAATCATCACCAAACTCAATACGGTTTTCACTATCACGGAAGACCTGATGAGTGCGACCCGCCAATTTCAGGCTTGATGAAATCAATCATCTAATTCAAACATCCCGTTCATGGACGGGATGTTTTGTTTGAACACTCACTCAATACATCAGGACACTTCCAGCACATGTCAGTAGACGTATTACTTGGCCTCCAATGGGGCGACGAAGGAAAAGGTAAAATCGTAGATGTTCTAGCTCCGGAATACGACGTCGTCGCCCGGTTTCAAGGCGGCCCGAACGCCGGTCACACGTTAGAATTCGAAGGCATTAAACATGTCCTGCATACAATTCCTTCCGGTATTTTTCGTGCCGACAGTATCAACGTAGTTGGCAATGGTGTCGTGATTGATCCTGTGACGTTGCGAAAGGAAATCGAAGCGCTGCTGGGCATGAATGTACCTGTTTCAAAAAGACTTTTTATTTCGCGAAAAGCCAATCTGATTCTTCCGACACACCGACTGCTAGATGCGGCCTCTGAAGCTTTGAAAGGAGTCGACAAAATCGGCTCAACTCTTCGTGGCATCGGGCCTACCTACATGGACAAGACTGGACGCAATGGATTACGAGTCGGCGATATCGAATCCGATGCATTTACTTCTCGGTATGAAAAACTAAAACTGAAGCATCTTGAGTTGCTCCGTTCCATGAACTATGGCACCGAAGCGTTGGAAGCGCTGGAAAAAGATTTCTTTACAGCAATCGATTATTTGCGTCAACTTAATTTAGTGGACAGCGAGCACCTGATGAATAAATTCATTCAATCTAAACGCTCTGTCCTGGCGGAAGGCGCACAAGGATCCCTGCTGGATATCGACTTTGGTTCCTATCCGTTCGTCACCTCTTCCAACACCATCACAGCCGGAGCTTGCACTGGCTTAGGAGTTGCTCCACGTCACATCAACAAAGTGTATGGGATATTCAAAGCTTACTGCACACGGGTTGGAAGCGGTCCTTTCCCCACTGAATTGAACGACGCTACTGGTGAAGCTATTCGTAAATCGGGCAATGAGTTCGGAGCAACCACAGGTCGTCCAAGACGCTGCGGCTGGCTGGATCTTCCCGCCTTGCGATATGCTATCATGATTAATGGTGTCACAGACCTTACCATGACCAAACCGGATGTACTGAGCGACTTCGACGATATTTACGTTTGTACGCATTACGAAATAAACGGAGAGCGAATAGACTACATGCCGTATGACATCGTTCATACCCCTGTTACACCTGTGTACAAGAAGTTACCCGGTTGGAAATGCGACCTAACCGGCATCGAACGTGAAGACCAGTTTCCACTTCCTTTGGCTGGCTACATTGCATGGCTGGAAGAACAACTTCAAGTGCCAGTATCCATCGTTTCTGTTGGTCCAAACCGAAAGCAGACCATCATTCGCAAAAAATAATTTACTGATCCTGATCACAATTGTGTCCTGGATGTACTGAAGAAGAGGTTGAATCTTTTACTTCTTCTGTATAGTTCATCGTTGGCGAAGAAATAGAAGTTGTCAATGCTGGCTGACCTGCATCTATCCATGCCGAATACCAATAACAAGCAACAGCATTTACCGCAGCCATCATCCTGCGTTCAACCTGCCCATCCAACCGCTCGTGATAAGCAGCTGCATATTTCCTCGAATAGGTTCGCACCACCGTATTTCCTCTTTCTTCAAAGGTAAATTTCAAATCGGGAGGCATACGACAGCTAATTTCCGCTTCAAAAGTTAAGACCGAATCGACTGCAGCAGCACTTTTTTTCAAAATTGCCCACGCGGTCTCCAATGGATTCTCAAGGTAGTGGCATTCTCCCGTAATAAAATCATAATCGCTACCAAACAATTCCGGTAAACGCGATTCCCAAAAACCATGTATCCCTTTCTGCCCGGTCAACTGCCCGTTGTAGTTGCGAGTACAATGTAAAGGAACATGTGCATCGCCCACATAATGTCCTAATACCGCTGAGTAATAGAGAATCTTACCTTCTTCTCTATCTCGAAATGCGTTTACCAATCGGAAATAAAATTGCTGGATTGCCCAAGGCACAATGCCATGTTCCAGCAATGTATCCGCTGTGAATTTTTCAACAGCAGCAGTCCAGCGGTGTGGCACCGCATCTGTACCACCATAACGATCTAGATCGATGAAATGCCTGGGCGCTTCTTGAGGATCGGAATAACGTCGTTTATCGGGATCAACAGCGTGATCAAATAAATACCCGATATGCGGCTTGTAATAATTAAAAAGCGGAGTCGGCAAGGAAAAACACGCCATATAATTGATACGCTGATGTGCCCAGAATCCCCAGGCAAATGAAGGAGAAGAATTCCACAAGAGTATGGCACATAGAAAAATCCATCGGTGAATCATATCCAAAGATGATACGATTCACCAATACATCCATACAATAAATGCGGGTGAATTAATGAAAGGTTAGCAATCAACCAGTTGTTTCATCCGAACCAAAGCACCGTTTTCCAAAACCGGAATTACTTCCGTTTGATTGGGGGTCAGACAATACCGTATATCTTTTTTAAGATTCAATTTCGCCAGGCGTTCCTTATGGTAAGAATAATTGAGAAACTTAATCGGATCTTGTTTAGCCATCTGGTAAAGATACTTCAGCGCCAGGCAACCATCACCGTGCTGGTAACGATCGGATCGCTCGAGAATCTCCTCTGTCACAGCTCCTGCAAATAAAGAATCTTCCAAATTGAATTTATTCTTCCATCCAGAGCATAACAAGAGAATGTCACGTTCTTGCTTGACCAACCATGAACACAAGGCGTCAATATTCAAAAAAGAACCAATAACAACTTTATACGCATCTTTGGAAACGTCAATGGCTTGTGTGCCATTGGTAGTGGTGATGACCAACGTCTGCCCTTTGATTCGTTCATCCATGTAGTGATACGGTGAATTACCGAAATCAAATCCATCTACCTGAACCGCATCACGCTCGGCTCCGGTTAAGTATCCTTTTTCCTTGTACGTGCGCGCCTCTTCTACCGAGGATACAGGAATCACTTTCTCTGCACCCCATTCAAATGCCGTACAAATAGCAGACGTAGCTCTGAAAATATCAATGATGACGACAATACTATCCTTGCTCTTGTATACTGGATACAAGTAGGGAGAAACACACGCATCTATTTTGAACGGAGCTGGATTGCTCATACGTACTATCAAATTAGTTAATCAGACAAATGACTCAATCCCTTCAAGGAAGCACCTTCAACTATCCGAAATTACTTTTTATAAAATGGCAGCTTGACCACTTTAGCTTTAATTGCCTTGTCCCTAACTGGTATAAAAATCTCCGAGCCTTCCTTCGCAAATTCCGCAGTGACATACCCCATACCAATTGCCTTTTGAAGGGAAGGCGACTGTGTACCAGAAGTCACTTTACCAATCGTATTTCCTGTTGCATCTTGTATTAAATAGTCATGACGTGGAATACCACGATCCATCATTTCGAATCCGACGAGCTTACGAGATACTCCGGTTTCTTTTTGCAACTTAAGTGCTGAAGAGTTTGTAAAGTCCTTGGTGAATTTGGTAATCCAGCCAAGCCCTGCTTCGATGGGGGAAGTTGTATCGTCAATGTCGTTTCCATATAGACAAAATCCCATCTCTAATCGAAGTGTATCACGTGCACCCAACCCGATCGGTTTAATGCCATGATCCTTACCTGCTTCAAAAACAGCGTTCCAAACCTTTTCAGCATCCTTATTCTCTACATAGATTTCGAAACCTCCTGCTCCTGTGTATCCAGTAGCAGAAACAAGAACATTTTCACATCCAGCAAAATCCCCTTTTGCAAAGGTGTAATACTCCATATTAAGCAGGTCCATACTGGTCAAGGGTTGTAGTGCAGCAGCAGCCAAGGGGCCTTGAACAGCTAACAAGGAAGTCTTGTCAGAAATATTATGCATCTCGACGCCCTTTGTATTGCGTGAAACGAACCAGTTCCAATCCTTGTCAATGTTGGAAGCATTCACCACCAACATGTAGGATTTATCATCGATTCGGTAGACAAGCAAGTCATCCACAATTCCACCATCTTCGTTCGGAATACAGGAGTACTGAACTTTCCCGTCCACCAATTTTGCTACATCATTACTGGTCAATCGCTGAATCAACTCCATGGCATGTTCACCTTTGAGTATAAACTCACCCATGTGAGACACGTCAAAAACACCGATACGATTTCGAACGGTTTCATGCTCGGCATTGATGCCTTCATACGATACCGGCATCAAATAACCGGCAAAGGGGACCATTTTGGCGCCTAGTTTCACGTGTATGTCGGACAAAGCGATGTGCTTGAGGTCGGTAGCTGCTTCCATGGATTGAATTATTTTAGAGGACGAAAATACAAAGAATCAACTCTTGTCGGACGCATCGAAAAGAGAAATAAAATTCGAACTATTGGATTGTACGGAGTATTTATCCTGAATCCGGACACGGGCCTTATTGCTCAAACGACGCACCAGTGCGGGATCTGCAAGTAAGCATTCAAGGTAATGTTGAAAATCCTTTGCATCCTTGCATAGAAATCCATTCACACCATGCTCAACTATCTCCTCATTGACGCCCACCTTGGATATTACCGCAGGAACACCAACTGCCATATATTGTAATGCTTTGAAGCCACATTTTCCTTTTGCCCATTCAGAATCCGGCAATGGCATGATACCAACATTCATTCTCAGCAAATCATTGACTTCAGCCTCCTTGCTCCATGGTATATAGACAAGGCAAGGTAGCTGAAATCGTGGCGGAACATCACAAATCACGTGCAGCTCAAAATCAAACCGAGCTTGTAAATACTCGAAAACCGGAACCAACGGATCCAGAAACTGTACCGTGGAATGTGAGCCAGTCCAGCCAATGATGAAACGATGATTGGAGTGATCAGTAGTTACATTATGATATAACTCGGTATCAATCGTAGTGGGGTTAACTACCACGTTTTTATTGAACCGAAGCGCATAATCCGCCAAATACTTATTTCCCGCAGAAACGATGGTTGACCAGCGAATAATCTTGGAGGCGTTTCCAAAATATTTAAACGCATGGGTCAATCGACTGTTACTTTGAGAAGCATTGGGAATCCATATAGCATCGTCAAAATCAAATACCATCTTCTTACGAAAAACCTTCGCAATCAACCATTCGAAAATAGGCGGGCCAAATGGTCCGGCTTCACGATGGATAAATACGATATCGTATTGAAACAATAAGAACAGATCTATCACCCGACGAAAATAACCTCGAAGTAAAGACAGTACTTTCTGCCCAATAAAACCCTCTTTGTAAAGCACTCCCCAAGCCCTTTCATCCAGAAAAGGGGAAATATGATACTTCCAGCCCCTGGCTTTTAACTCACCTAAATATTGCTCATACCGAAAGCGCTGGCTGGGAGCTTTATCATAGGGATATGGAACTAGAAAAAGAATTTTCATAGGTTGGTAGACCTTACAAAGATAGCCGATAGGATCAAAAACGGAATTATTTCGACTATCTTTGATTTCGGATAAAGCCTATGAACATCCGATTCTCAGACAAGAACACCCCCCGTTGGATCATCTTCCTGATTGACTGTGGCATCTGCTTTATTGCCATGATGCTGGCTTATCAAGTACGTTTCAATTTCAGAGTCCCGGAAAGCGAAATCCAACTTTGGTACTATTCCATCCCCGCATTGATGGGCGTGCGCATCATTAGTTTTCTAGTGTCGAGAATGTATCAAGGAATCATTCGATACACCAGTAGCCGAGATGCATTACGTATATTTTATACTATCACCACTGGATCAATCGTTTTGTCAGTTGGCAACGTTATTTCTTATCACTATTATGGCTTTTTTGTAGTACCCTACTCGATCATTATCATCGAGTATTTTGCGTCAGTATTCACGCTTTCTGCCTTCCGCATCCTGGTTAAATCCATCTACCTGGAAATACGAAATCCTAGCAAAGACCGAAAAGCGGTTATCATTTATGGTGCTGGAGAATCCGGAGTTATCACCAAGCGTACACTCGATCGCGATGCCGGTAGCCGCTATAGAGTAATTGCCTTCGTGGATGATGATCCTTCCAAATCCGGAAAAACGGTGGAGGGTGTCCGGATTTTCAATTCTATTGAATTAGAAGACTTATTGCGCTCCAACACCGTAGCTCAACTGATCATCAGTATACAGAATATCAATCCTTCCGTGAAGCAGGAATTAATTGAACGTTGTCTGAATCATCAGGTAAATGTTTTGAACGTGCCAGCCGTCTCAAATTGGATTAACGGTGAACTTAGTTTCAACCAGATCCGCAACCTGCGCATCGAAGACCTATTAGAGCGAGATGCGATACGCCTTGACATGGATCTGATACGCAATGAGCTAACCGGAAAAACAATTCTCGTGACAGGAGGCGCCGGTTCTATTGGCTCCGAAATCGTGCGGCAAGTGCTTGCCTTCCAACCCAAGAAAGTCATCGTCCTGGATCAGGCTGAAACCCCACTCTACGATCTTGAACTTCAAATTCGTGAAAAATTCCATTACAACAATCTCGAAACTGTAATTGCAGACGTTCGGCAACACGATCGAATGGCTCGCGTGTTTGATGCATTTCATCCACAAGTTGTCTTTCATGCAGCAGCCTACAAGCATGTACCGGTGATGGAAACCAACCCTTCTGAAGCCATCTTGACAAATGTTCATGGCACCAGAATTTTGGCAGATCTCTCCCATGAAACGGGTGTAGAAACTTTCATTCTCATCTCGACTGACAAGGCCGTTAATCCGACCAATATCATGGGAGCGACCAAGCGTACCGCTGAAATCTACTGCCAATCACTTGGACGAACTTCAAAAACCCGTTTCATTACCACTCGTTTTGGAAATGTACTTGACTCCAACGGCTCGGTCATTCCAAGATTCAAGAAACAAATTGAAGATGGCGGCCCCATCACTGTAACCCATCCGGAGATTACAAGGTTTTTTATGACCATTCCAGAAGCTTGTCAGCTGGTGCTTCAAGCAGGCTCTTTTGGAAAAGGCGGGGAAATTTTCCTGTTTAATATGGGTAGAAGTGTAAAAATCGTAGACCTAGCAAAAAAGATGATCCAACTAGCCGGTCTAGAAGAAGGAAGAGATATTCAAATCATCTATACCGGCCTAAGACCTGGCGAGAAAATATACGAAGAGTTATTAGCGGATTCGGAAACTACGCTACCTACCCATCACGATAAAATACTGATTGCAAAAGTTCGTGAGTATGATTTTGAACATGTAAAAACAGACATCAACGAACTGATCGATCTATTTAAAGAGCAGAACAACGACTCGATTGTAACCAAACTAAAATCAATCGTACCTGAATACATTTCAGCCAACTCAGTCTTTGCTGCCTTAGACAAATAATTAGTCTATACTTTCAGCCTGTATTATAGTTCGCCTTCATAACCAAGAATAGCTTCCTTCCAACGTTCAGGAACTTGAATTGATTGCCGATTTACATAATCAAAGGCCACCAACACCGTTCGGGCATCTGCCATCAGCAATTCTTCCACACCATTTTTTTTAACAATTCTATACTCCAGAAGCAAACTCTTATTACCGATGCGCTCGCAACGCGTATAAACAGAAATTATATCTTTTAACTTAATCGGCACCAAGAAGTTTAAGGTGGCTTGCGCTAAAATAATCCCTTCTTTAGACCAATCGTATTCCCACCCTACTAAATCATCAAAGTATTTTACGCGAGCTTGCTCCAAGTAGGTCAGATAATTAGCATTGTTCACGTGCCCAAATACGTCTAGATCGACAAACCGAATTTCAATAGGTGTACAATGCTTAAATGACATGGTGTGATTTGAGAGAGAGTAGAACTAAATAAGTGAAACCTGACCGCCACTAAAATGCGCAAAAAATCATTCTACAGGTAGATTTCAACCATGAATCGTTTCCTTTTTACCATACTTTTGAATGACTTCAGCCTCGTATTCTAGAAACTGCTTCCAACGAAGGTCTACATCCTCACCTTGTGCATACTGGCGAGCAAAATTGATAAAAAGCGCATAATGATTAGCTTCACTAATCATTAATTCTCTGTAAAAAGAACGCAACGATTGATCAGCAATATTCTCCGACAAGACTTTAAAACGCTCGCAACTACGAGCTTCTACCAATGCAGCGAACAATAGCTGATCTATTAATGAAATGTGTTTAGCATAACCTTTTCGAACGAATTTACTTAATTCCCACACATAATCATCACGACGTTCATGTCCTAAAACAGCGCCACGCTTTTTGATGTGCTCATGTACCATTTCAAAGTGAAGCAACTCTTCACGTGCAAGATCAATCATAGCAGTTACTAATTCAGGATACTCCGGAAATCGAATTACTAGATTGATTGCATTCGTCGCTGCCTTCTGCTCACAATAGGCATGATCTGTAAGAATTTCGTCGATATTTCGTTCAACGATATTGACCCAATATGGATCTGTAGGAAGCTTAAGACCTAACATGACCTGATTTCCTGTTTTTTAATACTCCAAAGTTAGGAAAATCACGTGTAAGAAATAAATAGCATTCCATTTTACAATGGCGGCTCACGCAGTAACCTTCTATTCATTTAAAAAGTTTGAATCCACTATGTCACCCATTTTCATTTACGAAGACAAAGCCATCCTTCCATTGACGAAGGAGCTGCGACAGCTGATCAACATCACGTTATCCGGCGGACGATTCATCCTTATCCATCCACATTATTCCTTGATCAGGGAAGCCATGCGTTTGGATATCATTGAAGAAGAACGCTTAGACGATCTCGAAATAGTTGCCGGACAATATGAGCAAGGTGAAATGATTCAATTCAGCCGTGAAGACCTTCTCTTCCTCTATTCCTTACTTGAAATCACTTGTCGACTGTTTGTTTGCGAAATTGGTGACGACTTAAAACGCCTTGCGATAGAATGCGGAGATACCAATGAAGAAGAATTCACGCGCGTCAGAAATTTCTTCTTGCATCAGGCTGAATCTTTTTTGAAAATTACGCAAGAAGCCTTGTCGGACTGGGAAGAATTCACAAGTCTGCAGGAACGAATCGAACAGCTGAACATCTTGGCATAATCATTCAGACTATTCCAACTGATCAACAGGCAGCTCTATCAGCGTATCCTTGGGTAATAAATAATCCTTGGCTGGCCCGGTCAAAACTACATTAGGCACCAGGGCATCGTGCTGGATTTGATCTATTAAATTTTTCCTAAGCATAAAATTAGAAACCACACGGTAATAATCAGCCATATAGGGCTTTAGCGAACCAGTAGTATCGAAAGAAGAGCGGAACCATTTTGGATGTGGTAACAAACTAGCCAAGAAAATGCCTTCGGAAAGCTCTAGAGATTGTGGCGACTTGTTGAAGTAAAATCTGGAGGCCTCTCCGATTCCATACACATTCGGACCCAGTTCGATGATATTGAAATAAACTTCCAACATACGATCCTTACTTACCAATCGGTTGGATTCTATCAACCAAACCATTAATGCTTCCTCAGCTTTTCGGGCAATCGTTTTACGACGAGTCAAAAAGACGTTCTTCACCAATTGCATTGTAATAGTACTTCCTCCACGCACAAACTTACCTGCTTTATAATTCGCGGCAATTGACTTCCTGAAGGCATCTTCATTGAATCCATTGTGATAGAAAAAACTTCCATCTTCTGACGTCAATACCGCGTTCTTGAAATTAGCGGATACATTTTCTACCGCAGTAAAATCAGGATTAGTAGGCCCAATGGTAATTGAACGAATATAGCGCTCATTTTCAAAGACATCATAAACAAACTCACCATTCATTTTTGCAATATTACTGGCCCCTAAACTTCTTAATCGAAATTTCTCTTTCTGCAACCGACAATCAAAGACTACATTATCAGGACTCGATGTAGGCAACCTGAAATTCATTTGGAAGCAAAGCTTTCCATCTGCGCGTATTCCTCGAATCTCATCAAACATACCCTGAGGCAAAGAAGCAAAGAAATCGTTAGCAGGTAACGTATCGGTATGCAGCCGCAATGTGTACACAGATTGTGGTTGTCTGTCAATTCGAAGGAACGGATGCACAACCATTCGATCCATCACGGCACTGGAAGTACTATCAATCTGAAGATATCCTGAGCCTGCGGAAAAATGGTAATCAAACTTAGAGAATGGAAGTTTTACGGTATCGGCAGCAATCTTTGGATGATGCAGTGACAGTCCTTTAACAGAAAAAACACCCTGCAATTCTAATTCATCGGATGAATAATTAAATAAATTCAACGCCAACCGCAGGGTATCAAATCCCAGAGAAGCGCCAAACAACGAACCAATAACTGGTAGAATTCTATCTCTTTGGAGTGGATAAATGGACACATCAAAGGTCCGTTTACCTTGCTGGAAATCACCCTTCATTTGCCAACTCCGTCCACTGCTAAGATCAACTAAAGTCGCATGCAAATCCTGAGAAGTAGAAATAAACTCAGGTATCAGCAGGTCTGCCCTCAAGGTATCCGAACGTACTTCCAAATGCAGTTCAGAGAGATGGGAGCGCTGCGGTGCAAGTGAAAAAGCTTGTGAAAGCAGATTATTCAACAACTTCGCATAACTTGATTCAACACTAGCAGCATTTGGTATCTCAGCTGATTGATTTTGCTTCTTACCACAATAATTGGCCGTTCCATCTTTCGAACTCAACCGCAATGTCGCTCGATCCATTTCCAGGTAACCAAATCCAGGCCTACCCATGATAAAGGAAAAAAAGGAAGGACGAACTGCCAGTGTATCAATTTGCAGTAGCGTATCACCAGCTGCAGGGACAATTCGAATGCCACTAAACCATATCGTAGAGATCCCACTCATCCCACAATGGTCAATGCTAAGGCGCCAACCATATCGTTCCTCCAATTTAATTTTGACCTTCGAAAGGACTGTGTCAAGCACAAGTACGCGCAAGGAAAAATAGGCAACCGACAAAAGCAGAAGACTAACCCCTGTCCACTTGATGATTTTTCTCAATAAATCGACTTTCACAGTTGCAATTTGGGAAAAAGTTCCCCTCAAAGTAACTAAATATCATGCACACCGAAACGTTGATAATTAGGTCAGCGTAAGTCACAATGCTGGCACTTCCAACTTTAAATTGTTACATGATGAAACAGCTACATCCAGTCTATCTGCTCTATTTCTTTTTACTGACGCTACTGTTTTCAATTTCTTTAAGCGCTAAATCCAATATTACGGAAACGTATTATCAAACCACACATCAACAGCAACTCCAGGAGCTTCGCACTAAAGCCCAAAGTCAAGTCGACAAAAACCTCAATCGTTTCGGATTGGAATGGCTGAAAAAATACGACGTCCTTTCGGACTCTATCGCTGCCCACGAAAAATCGGATACAGTAGCGGCAATAGTCGCGCAATTCAATCGCGATGCTGCCGGCAAACTATCAACCATTGCTGCCAACAAATCAGAAGTCGAAGAATATGGCAACCAAAACACAGTAGCAAAAAAGCGTTTTCTCAACCTCTTCACCAAATCCTTAATGGCTTTGGGAGTATGGTTACTCATCATCTTCATAATGATCAGAATGCGAAATAAGAAATTACGAAAAGTAGAAGCGGTATTAGCGGCAACAAAATTACAAGCTCTTTCCACCGAGGAAGATCAAATCACTGCTAAGCAAAACGTTTCACTCTTTTCAAACAAGGCTGTACAACTTGCTGACGCCGCCGAAATAGCACGTGAATCACATCGTCAACTAGAAATTTTTCACGAGCAACTTCCTCCCGGTGATGCAATGCTTGAGTCAACTAATGAAGCACTAAAAATCGCAGATAAATTAGCCGTAGCACTTAATCGTGAATCGTTTATTGCTGAAAAAATCGCAGGACAAATTAGCCCTGACAATCTTGAATTAACTGCCTGTTCTATCAACGACCTTTGCGACCAATATTTAGAAATCGCATATCAAGGCCACATACATCTATCCTCCCCACCCTTCGAGTGTATAATTACAAAAGATCTTGAAAAAAATCTCCAGCCAATCCAGCTACACCCTACTCAGGCAGGCGCAGTGCTGTTAAATGTATTTGATAATGCCTTTAGAGCTGTTAAAGACCGGGCATCCAAAAATGAAAAAGGATACAAACCTTCCGTTGGTGTGAGTACCCGAATCCTACCTCGTTTCCTTCAGATTCGAATAAAAGACAATGGCGATGGAATACCAGAAGGCATTCGAGATAAAATACTGGATGAATTCTATAGCACACGGGCTACCGGTGAAGGAGCTGGCGCTGGACTATCAGAAGCCAAACGTATTCTTACAACTTTACACAAAGGCGAAATTGTCATCGAATCCGAAACAGGCAAAGGCACTGATGTTTATTTGAAATTATTCCGGTAGATCATGATCAACAAAAAAACAATATTGGCGATTTTTATCGCGATCAACGCCGCACTTCTGCCTGCTACAGCGCAATTACAAGATGAACTGCAGCAAATGCAGAACAACGCTAGTTCCACATCAGTCAAGCCGGAAGCTCTTGACCGAATGGTCAATCGTTTGCGTGATGTGCAACCAAACAACGATCGGGAAGAACAATTATTGATGGATACCCACAAAGCCATAAGCAACGGCTATGCCATTAACAATCACTTTAAACCTGCTTATCGCGAATTCGCAGTTTATCTGGACCTGAAGGAAAAGCAGACTGAAAAAAAATTTTCAACTGTGGTGAATGAAGCAAAACACAGAATCGATGAAAAAGCGGGTAAACTCGACTCCGAAGTGGATGCCACTCGGAAAGCGGCGGACGAATTGAAAAATTCAGCCGCACGTTATACTAATGCTCGTTTCGTGTATAAGAAATTCTTCTCCGCAGCAATTATTGTATTATCTGTTTTGTTTGCTTTTTCATTGTTCCGTTCTGGATTGCGCCTGTTGAATATGCGCTCAGAAACCACCGAGAAGCGAATTAAAATTGTAGAGATGCATCGTATCGCACTTATTGGAAAACTAGTAGCTGGAAACGAAAGCGGAATTTCAGCGATGATCAACGACCAACAGCTAGTAACAACAGATCTATTGAAAAGACTTGAGCTCCTAAAGCAATCCTCCACTGTGTCGACGGACCAGAAAACATTGGAAGCGCTACAGCGCCTTTCAGCCGCATTAAAAAGAATTGCTAGTTAGAATTTGGAAAGCGTTTTTCGTATAATTTCCACGCACTCCATCAACTGATCTTCAGTGATGATCAGGGGTGGTGCAAATCGTATAATGTCACCGTGCGTAGGCTTG
Source organism: Candidatus Pollutiaquabacter sp. (assembly GCA_947465495.1). GTDB lineage: Bacteria > Bacteroidota > Bacteroidia > AKYH767-A > 2013-40CM-41-45 > Pollutiaquabacter. The sequence continues at coordinate 32,585 of CANIAS010000023.1, forward strand.
GCCAAGAGGCCATTCTCTTTTAATGCGAGACAAACATCCCATGCTGTTTTACCGTCTTTGGGAGAAATAACCATGGCACAAAATAATCCTTTGCCCCTTACCTGACGAATCATTGGGTGGTCGATGGCTGAAAGGTCTTGAATTAAGCGCGCACCTAAATGCGCTGATTTTTGAGCTAGATCTTCATCACGTAACACCTCTAGTGCAGCTATAGCTACTCTGGCTGCCAGGGGATTTCCACCGTAGGTACTGCCATGCTGACCAGGTCTGATACAAAGCATGATTTCATCATCCGCCAAGACAGCCGATATGGGTAAAAGCCCGCCGGAAAGTGCTTTACCAAGAATGAGAATATCGCCACGCACTTGCTCATGATCGCAGGCCAGCACCTTGCCGGTACGACAAAGTCCTGTTTGAATTTCATCGTTGATAAACAACACACGATGCGATTTACATAATTCGTAACAGGATTTCAGATATCCCTGATCGGGAACAACGATACCCGCTTCCCCTTGGATAGGCTCTACTAAAAATCCTGCTACAGTTGGATCCTTCAACGCATTCGCCAGTGCTTGTACATCGTTGTAGGGTATCTTGACAAATCCCGGTGTAAAAGGACCGAAATTCCCAAACGAATCAGGGTCGTTGGAAGCTGATATGGCAGCGATCGTCCGGCCGTGGAAATTACCTTCGCAAACAATAATCTTGGCCTGATTTTCAGCTACACCTTTCTTCTCATAAGCCCATCGACGACACAATTTAATAGCTGTCTCCACACCTTCGGCACCGGTATTCATTGGCAATACCTTATCGTAACCAAAATATCGTGTAATGAACTCTTCATATACACCCAACTGGTCGTTATAGAAGGCTCTCGATGTAAGCGACAGCTTTTGAACCTGATCGATTAATGCTGCAACAATTTTGGGGTGATTGTGTCCTTGATTCAAGGCAGAATACGCCGACAAAAAATCGAAATAACGACGTCCCTCCACGTCCCATACATACACGCCCTCCCCTTTCTCCAACACCACTGGTAGCGGATGATAATTATGAGCGCCATATTTGTCTTCCAAAAGCATGGCTTGTTGGGAGTGATTTTCTAGAGTCATGGTTGTTTTCATAGTGCTTAGCATGGATTGGATCCGACATTGACAGCAACTGGCCGAGTAGCAAATTTAAGGAAACAATAACGCGCTGTCATGATGAATTATGTAAAAAGTCGTAAAAGTGGGATGATTGCTAGTTATATCATGACAATAGCATAAACAATCCTGAAAAACTGGATGTTTCCACCGGAAATGAACGTATTTTCGCGCTGTGAAACTACCATTCAAACGAGGAGATATCCTAGAAAACATCCTGGTGGAAGACATGACCACCGAGGGACATGGCGTAGCACGGGTCGACCGAGCTGTCTTATTTATCGCCGGAGGTGCACCTGGCGATATTGCGAACATTCGTGTCATTCGTACCAAAAAGAAACATGGTGAAGCGGTTATCGAGCAGTTGCTACAACCGTCTACCTTCAGGGTCACACCGGCATGCGAACACTTCGGCACGTGTGGTGGCTGTAAAATGCAACACATCGCTTACAGTCAACAACTAACCTTAAAAGAGAAAGTGGTAGTGGATGCTTTCCAACGAATTGGCAAAGTTGATTTTCCAGAATTATTACCCATCCTGGGCTCGGCCAACGTCTTCCAATACCGAAACAGGCTGGACTATGCATGCGCTACCAAACGATGGCTGACCGAGCAGGAAATTCAGTCGGACGCCATCATCAACGAAGCAGCTATTGGCTTTCATGTACCTGGCAGATTCGACAAAGTACTTGATGTGCGTCGATGTCATCTTCAAGATGAATTTACCAACACGATTCGCAATGCGGTAAGAACCTACGCCATCGCAAACGGACTCACCTTTTTTGATCCAATCAGCCAGGAAGGATTTCTACGAAACGTCATCGTTCGCTCCACGTCTACTGGACAATGGATGGTGATTGTGGTTTTCAAAAGTGAGGATGAAGCAGGTCGAATAGGATTGTTAACCCACCTGCGCGATCAATATCCTGCTATCACCTCCTTGCTTTATATCATCAATGAAAAAAGGAACGACACTATTTTCGATCAGGAAGTAGTTTGCTTCAGTGGGAACGACCATATTGTAGAGGAAATGGAGGGACTTAAATTCAAGATCTCTGCAAAATCATTTTACCAAACCAATTCCCTGCAAGCCTATGAGCTCTATAAAATCACGCGGGAATTTGCTGGCTTGACTGGACAAGAAAACGTATATGACTTATACACCGGAACCGGAACCATTGCGCAGTTTGTAGCCACTAAGGCTCGACAGGTAGCAGGCATTGATTACATCGAGGATGCCATCTTGGACGCCCGACTGAATGCTGAACGGAACGGCGTGAAGAATGTACGTTTTCAGGCTGGCGATCTGAAAGACACCTTGAACGACGATTTCATCAATGAAAATGGTGTGCCGGACGTGATTATCACCGATCCACCACGTTCGGGTATGCATCCGGATGTCGTCCAAAAAATTCTCCAATTGAAACCTCAACGAATCGTTTACGTTAGTTGTAATCCTACCACTCAGGCCAGGGATGTGCAAATGATGTCAGATCAGTACAGGATTGAAAAAATCCGTCCTGTCGACATGTTTCCACATACCACGCATGTTGAATGCGTGGTCTTGTTGGTACGTAACGATTAATAAAAATGTATTTTCGAGGACTACTATTTGTCATCTTTTTCCTTTCAGCTACCGGCATTTCTTTTGCCGACGAGCCGGAAAGTGCTCTTTCCGCAGCAATTTCTGAAGACTCCAAAGATCCAGAACAGCAACAGCTCGAGTGGTGTTTTGTCTACTCAAATAGACTGGGGTATGACATTCAATACATCGCTAATCCACGCTTATTCGATTTTGTAAGTAAATGGATTGATACACCCTACCATTATGCTGGAAATGATGAACAGGGTATCGATTGTTCGGGTTTTGTTGCTATGATTTACAAAAACGTATATCACATCGATTTAGAAGGCGGTTCCAGGGATATTTATAAAGAATCCACGTCTCTTTCCCGCGCAGATCTACGCGAAGGAGATATGGTATTTTTTAAGATTAATCCATCCCGAATTTCTCACGTCGGTGTTTATCTTGGTCAGAATAAGTTCGCCCATGCCAGTGTAAAATCAGGCGTTATCATCAGCGACCTGGATGAACCATACTACCAACAGCGGTATTTTTCGGGCGGACGAATCGGACAATGATGACTATATTTGCACCAATGTCTAAAACGATCCTACTTACACCTTCTCAGATTCGCCAGCGAATTACCCGTTTGGCTTGGCAGCTTTATGAAGACAACGCCGATGAGAAAGAGGTTGTCATTGTGGGCATCATGAGTTCCGGAAACTCCGTCGCACTTCAAGTGGCGGATGCACTTAAAGCCATTGCCCCTTTTCAGGTACAAACCGGAACACTGCGTATCGACAAACACAGTCAGGTAGCAGGAAAATGCGACCTTTCCTTATCCACGCAAGATCTTGAAGGAAAAGTAGTAGTAATCGTAGACGACGTATTAAATTCAGGGAAAACATTGATGTACGCATTAAAACCCTTCCTTGCTATCGACTTGCGTAAAATAAGAATCGTAGTACTTGTGGACCGCAACCATCGGAAATATCCGATTGCTGCAGACTACTCCGGCATGACGCTCGCAACCACACTAAAGGAACATATTTCCGTGGAAGCTATCGAAGGCGAATTAACAGCATTCATCGAATAATTAGACGAATATTATCGGGAAAGTATAGCTGCTGCAATTTGGTGTGGCGTACTCTCCGCGCATTGGATAATTCGAGTTGCTTGTAGGTAATATTTTTCGCGCTCTTCCAGTTGCTTGGCTATGTGGACCAACAACTCTTTTTCCTCCAGCCCTTTCAGCATTGGTCGTTTGCTTGTTTCTTGTTTCAATCGATGAAATAACTGCTCGGCAGTCAACTGTAAGTAAATAGTTTCTCCGTGTTGATTCATCCAAGACATGTAATCATAAAAACACGGCATGCCTCCTCCTGTAGCAACGATTGCCTTTTGATGCAATAAGGTGCTTCTCAACACTTCTCCTTCCTTGATTCGAAATTCCTCTTCACCATATTTTTCAAAGTACCCAGGAATTGTCAATCCAGCAGCTAACTCAATAACCTCATCCGTATCAATAAAAGGAATTCCATTAATTTCAGAAAGCAAACTTCCAATAGTCGACTTCCCACATCCCATGTATCCAATCAGGTAAAACCTCATAGTTTTCGTGCTAATGGTAATTGAAGGAATACACGCATCATTGGACCAGCAGCGATGCTAGTTACCAATGCCATAACTATCAATGCAGTGTATAAGTGATCACCGATAATACCTGCCTTAAAAGCCAAAGTACTGAGTACAATTTCCATTGCGCCACGAGCATTCATTCCAAAACCGACCACAAAAGAAGATCGGACATCCAAACCACCCATGTATGCACCTAACACTGCACCAACTAGTTTTCCAACAGTAGCGAGTGCGATTACCAAAACTACTAGTGAAAAACTAAAATTCTCAATCAAGTTCATATGAAGCCCTATACTGACAAAAAACAGTGGAGCAAAAAAATTAGTAATGAATTGGTGGATGATTTCACGAGCAGACTCTTTTAGTTCAGCCGAGTCGCCCAATGCTATTCCCATGATGAATGCACCCAGTATGGCATGGATACCCAACCATTCGGTGAACGCAGCACAACAAAAACAAAGTCCTAATGAAACCGAAAGTATTCCCCCAGGCCACGATAATTTATCTTGCATCCAAGGAACTAATTTTGAGAGTACTTTTCTACCAATTGTTAGCATGAATACGCCAAAAGTCAAGACGTAAAGAATGGTTAGACCGAGGTCTACACCTACTCCACGATGATCCATCATGGCCAATACGACGGCAAATACTAACCATCCAATCAGGTCATTGAACATAGCGGAAGCGATGATCAGCATGCCGATTTTTGTACGGTAAATGCCAAGATCTAATAGAATTCTGGCTATCACAGGCAGAGCCGTAATGGACAGAGCAGTTCCAACAAAGAGTGAAAAAATGAGCAAGGAACCTTTAGTATTCCAATGCAACAACTGTGGAAAATGCCAGGTGACCCAAAAACCAAGAGTAAATGGAATGATCATACTGGTAACACTGGTAAACATCGCAAGCTTACCTTGTCGGAGTACAATGGGAAGTTGAACCTCCATACCAGCTACAAATAACAGTAAAACTACGGATAACTGAAAGATGGCATCCATAGCAATGGAAACCGGACCAACCTTTGGAAAAACGAAACTTGTTACCTCCGGGAAAAAACCACCCAGTAACGTCGGTCCTAATAATATACCGACAATTATTTCTCCGATTAATACAGGCAATCCAATTTTTTTACCAAATTCTGCCAGCACTCTGGACGCCAGCAGTAAGATGCTGATGGAAAGCAGTAAGACAACTAAATCACCATTAGTTATCTGATTCATCGGAAAGATCAGTAGAATCGTTGATGCGCGA
>CANIAS010000024.1 GCA_947465495.1 Candidatus Pollutiaquabacter sp.
AAAATGTTGATATTCATTAAGAAAAAATACTTGCAATCAGGTCAGATTTAATGTAGATTTGAGAACGATGTAACCTGGACGAAATATACCCAGGTCATCGGTCATTCATAATCTAAAATCAATTCAGTATACACCTTCCAATTTCCTCTACCATGAGATTGAAGTTTACAACTCAGTGCTTGTTTTTTTCAATGTTCGCGCTGCTTTGGTGCACATCCATCAATGCGCAACCCGGCATCGGAATCTCCTACACCGTTTCGCAGCCACAAGTGCCTCGCCCACAAATTACCAATCCAGCGGTTGCCTCCTCTGTCGCCAACTCGGTGAGTACCGTGCAACGTCTGGGTGGAACGCTCACCTACGGTGGAGTCCAGTACGACGGATTCGTAGCGTGTGCTAACGGTTGGATTGCACTGGTGAAACCAGTGGCCAATGGAGGACCAGCCACCGGTTCAGCGATTGCTACCATGGTAGGATCAGCTGCCGATAACCTAGCCGCTCCTTCCACTGCCACCGGTGGTGGATATCCGGTGATTGCACCGCTTTGGGATCTTTTCACCGTTTCCAACTACGGCTATAGCTTGCAAGTAAACGTGCCCGGCATTGGCACCAACGTGTGGTGTATTCGTTGGTCTACCTGCACCTGGGCGGGAACTACGCCCAACACTTTCTTCCTGTTAATCAACCCAACTACTGGCACCATCCGATTTGTGTACGAAAGTGTAAACTCTGCTGTTGCTACAGGTTCTGCTTCAGTTGGTATGACCGGTTCTTGTGACGGAGATTATTATTCTTGGGCATCTACCGGCGACGCCGCCTTGACCAACGCCACTGCCGTATCTGGTAATACGGTCACTTTTGGTACTGCAGTATCGGGTGTCACAGCCGGCATGACCTTGTTGAATGCTAATACAACCGCTGCCCGATTTACGATGTCGGCCGCACAAACGGTAGCGAATCAAATCACATTAACAGCTGTAACTGGCATCTCCGTTGGGATGTACGTCTACGGTCCTAGCATCGTACCAGGAACTACTGTCACCGCAATCGTAGGTACCACCATCACACTCTCTGCAAACACTATAGGTTTAATCCCTATTGCAAACGGAATTTCAATCAGTTATTTTCCTCCCAACACCACCGTCACCAGTGTCAGCGGTAGCACCATCACATTTAACAACCCTGGAGTTGGAACGTGGAGCGCCAGCGCCGCTACATTCCGCATGGTCAGCACTGTAAAAGACAGTACCACCACCTATGCAGCTATCGGAAGCGGCACTGCCTTCCCACGACCAGGTGCACCTGGCGTGAACTATTATCTGGACTGGACGCCTATCACACCTTGGAACGATGGATGCTCCGGAACATCACTTTCGTGCACTGGCGCTACCCCAAACCTGGGCACCATCACTGGCACTTGCACCAATACTCAGTGGAACATCGGTTCAGCTACTGCATCTACCTCTGGTAATATGTCATGCGGAGCTGCTGGTGAAAACAAAGATGTTTGGTTTACGGTAAACAAACCAGCCGGTGTTGGCAATTTCATTGTGCGTACGTCAGCGGCAACTACCGGCAATTGTGGCTCCATTAGCGGAACTTCGGTAGAAGTATTCAGCGGCACCTGTGCGGCGCTAGTTTCTGAAGGATGTGCCACCACCAGCATTGCTGGTACCGGCACATTCGGCGAAGTAGGCATTGCTGGTAACTCCTGTTCGGCTGCAACTTACTACATCCGTGTGACAGGCGACAACAACGCAGTAGGCCGCTTCGGGATATGTTCTGTGAGTGATGTATCTGCAGGCTCTACCTGTGCAAACGCGATCAACATCAATAGCAATGGCGGATTACCATTTACGGCCAATTGCTTGAGCACTACTGGAACAGTTAACAACTACACTAACAACGGATGTAATACCGGTTACGCAGGAGAAGATATGGTCTTCACTTACACAGTTGCTGCGACCGAGTGCGTAACACTTTCCACAACAGGAGGTACGGGTACCAATTCAGGTATTTTCGTTTTTGACGGATGTCCTGGCACAGGCACATGTATTGGCTCATCCACCAGTGCATCAACTGCGTCAACCTTGAACATCACGTTGACACCAGGCACTTACTACTTCGTGATTGACAATTTGGTTGGCCCAATGACCAACTTCAACTTCTCTGCTACCTCTTCTGGTACTGGTCCTGTTAACGATGACCCGACTGGAGCTGCCGCAGTAATGATTTCACCGAATTGCTTGATGGGTGTTGCAGGCACTACCTATTGTGCCAGTGCCACCAATTCTTGCGGCGCTGGATTGGCTACCACAGCTTGCGGATCGTACAACTACAACGGCGACGTATGGTACACCATCACCGTCCCTGCTACCGGCTTTGTCGACGTTCGCGTATCTGCGGGCGCAGCTGCTCCAATTGCTTCGGACCCTGCCATGGCCTTGTACATCGGCACCTGTGGATCTTTTACAGAAGTGGCTTGTAACGACAATACCACGGGTAATTACCCTCAAATACTTTACGGCGGTCTGATTCCTGGTTCCACGGTGTATGTTCGAGTATGGTCAAAGACTGGCACTACAGCTGGCTCTTTTAGCATCTGCGCTACCACGTGTACAACCGCTCCAAACGATGCCTGTTATCAAGCTACAGCCTTAACGCCAGGTGCTACGTGCACCTACATTTCATCCACTACCTTCTGCGCAAACCCATCATCGGGTGTTGCAGCGCCTACCTGCGGTGGCACTGCCAACAGTGATGTTTGGTTTTCTGTGATTGTTCCTGCCAATGGTAATATCGCTATCACAACAGCTGCGGGAACTACGGCTCCTGCGATGACGGATGCAGCGATGGCCATTTATTCTGGCTCTTGTGTCGCATTGACACAAATTGCCTGTAACACCGGATCGCCGTTTCCTACCATTTCCTTGACAGGACAGACACCGGGCGCACAATTATTCATTCGTGTTTGGCCGGAAGGAAATACGGTTGCTGGAAGCTTCCAGATTTGCGCCACTTCTACTTGTAACGCCCTGGATGAATGTACCAGTGCAGCGACACTGCCATTTTCAGCTGGCGCTACACCGACCTATTACACATTCAACAACGCGTGCGCTACCACTTCGGCAAATACGCCACTTGCATCGTGTGTAGGTACATTGGTGCGCGACATTTGGCTGACCGTTACAGTTCCAGCAGGTGCTACTCAATTGACGATTACCTGCCTTACCGGCACCATGCCTGACCCGGTTATGCAAGTTTACACGGGAACATGCGGAGCATTAACGCAATTCACCTGTAACGATGACGCAGGCCCAGGTCTTGCTCCAGAAATTTCATTGTGCAGTGTTACCGGCGGCCAAACCTTATACATCCGTATGTTCCCATATGGAGGCGGTACGGATGGAGCATTCCAGATTGCAGCTTTCAACCCTGCGATTACGCTACCAAATCCGTATCAGAATGACGACCCATGTACCTTGGGTTCTACCAACGTTCCACTCTTCCCGGTAACCGTTGGTTGTCAGATGACATTAATGTCTTTCCGTTGTAGTTCACCAACTACCCAATATGCGGGTATTCCTGCTCCTGTAAACTGTTCTCCAATCTATCAACCAGGATGGAGTCCTTCCAATGACATTTGGGTGCGGGTCGTAGTTCCTCCAGGAATCACCGGACTGAACTTCAATACGATGTCAGGAACCTACAACGACGACAACATGGTTGTTTATCGACCGACCAACTGTTCCACCATGGTTCAGCTAGCCTGTGACGACGAAACTGCCAGCCGTTCCACCGGTACACCTGGCTGGATGCCTTATATTTCACTGGGCGGATTAACACCCGGAGAAACGCTCTATGTACGCCATTATCCTTGGTTTGGCGGAACTTCTCAGCAAGGAGACTTCTACTTCTGCGTTGAGCCTGCTTGTTCAACCACTGTGAGTAACGACGAAGTTTGTGCGGCACTTCCATTAACAGTTAATGGCGGATGTTTGTATCAAGGCCCGTATACCAACAGCTGCGCCAGTTATAGTCCAATTACGCCCTCGCCAACCTGTGGCGCATTCGTAACTTCTGGAGCCGCTGCCAGTCGAGACGTCTGGTTTACCGTAACAGTACCAGCCGCAGGACAATTGACATTAGATGTTCAATCCATCACGGTAGCGGATGCTGCTATGGCAGTCTATTCAGCCGCCAGTTGTGCCGGACCATTCACCCAAGTAGGATGTGATGACAATTCCAGCTTGAATGCAAATATGCCTTACCTAAGTTTGACGGGGTTAACGCCTGGGGCTACACTCTATGTTCGAGTATGGGCTAAGAACGGTGCCAGTGGCCAATTTAATATATGCGCCACAGACCCATGTCCATTGGGCACACCACCCAATGATGATCCTTGTAATGCTATTGCCATGACGGTTGGCACAACGTATACCGGCTATAACTCCTGTTCTACGAATACCACTGATCCTGGTATGCCTACACCTACCTACCCTTCTTGCTGGACCAGCGTAGGAAATGCAAATACCGTTTGGTACAAGTTCGTTGCGCCTTCCACATCAGTAAATATCGTGACCACACTGGGAACATTGACGAATACTCAAATCGCCTTGTACCAGGGAAGCTTCTGCTTTTCATTGACTCCATTTGCCGGACTTTGTAACGATAACTATTTGCAGTGCGGTACATCTACCAATGCATCTCAAATCATTGCTACTGGACTTTCACCAGGTCAGACCTACTATATTATGTTGGACGGTTCAGGCAACCTCACTGGAAACTTCGGCATTACCGTCTATGACGCAAACGTTGCATTGCCTGCAACGCCACAACAAGACTGTCCTGCGGCCACGGTTATCTGTTCTCCACAAACCACCTTTAGTGCACCTGGCTTTGTTGGTTCAGGGAACTATTGCGACATGGGACCTGGTGGTACTGCATACGGTTGCGTACCTGCCACCGGAGCTCGAGAAAACAACTCGTCCTGGTTTGCCTTTACCATTGACACGACTGGCTTCCTAACCTTCGACATCTTCCCTTCCAACTCCAGCGCAAACTTCGACTGGGTATTGTGGAACATTACCGGAAGCACCTTGCCAGGAGGCGTACCGAATGGTACTGTTTGTCAGGCTATCACTGCGAATTCACAGACCATTGCTGCGTGTAACTATTCTAACCACATGAGTTTCACCAACGGTACTACTGGTATGGGATCTCAAAGTAATTGCACCAATTGTGGTACAGCTGACTCTTCCTATTCGTTACCTCTCAGTGTAACAGCTGGTCAGACCTACCTGATGATGATTAATAATACATCGGGGCAATCTTCTGGATTCACCATTGACTTCACCAATACACCTTGCGTACAATATGTAGCAGCCAATCCATTGAATTGGTCTGGAGGAGCAAATGCTTCATGGAACGACCCGCAGAACTGGGGAGGTTGTGGTATTCCTAGTTGTGCTGTAGGGGGTAGTTTATTACCCGGACTTAACCAGCCTGTCATTTCAGGAACTGAAACAGTTAATAACCTCATCATCAACCCAGGCGCCTCGTTAAGTCTTGCTGCTGGTGCAACATTAAATATATGTGGCAACTTCATCAACAATGGAAGTTTTAACGCCAATGTAAATTCTACCGTACGGTTTATCGGTTCCGGCACGCAATTCATTAGTGGTAATTTCACGGGAACCAGCCGCTTTGGAAATCTGATAATTGATAAAGCAAGCACAGGTACCAATGTCACCATGAATTCCACGGTAGAAGTTGGCGGAGACTTCTCTACAGCCAATGCAACCAGTGTGCTTAATTTGAACAACAAGATTTTACGTCTCTACGGCGACTTTACCAATGCCGCTGGCAACACTACCATCATTGGTGCTGGCTCAGGAGTTGCTGGTTCAACTGTAGAGTTTGCGGGTAATACCAATCAGGTATTTACCAACAACGGCAGCAACTTGATCCTAAACAATGTCACCATCAATCAGCCTACGCCAGGCTTCACCGTTACGATTACGGCCAATGCTACCAGTAATTTGATTGTTGGAACCGGAGGCGCATTAACCCTGAATAGTGGCCGCATCATTACCGGCACAGCGAACGAAGTAGTAATTCAAAACACCGCTGCAGGCGGAGCAAATTCAGGCAACAATAACAGCTATGTAGAAGGATGGATGCGTAGGTATTTTGGAACAACACCAACCAACTACGAATTTGCTGTGGGCGATGCCCTGTACGGATACGAAAGAGCCACTTTGAATTTCACCACGGCTCCTACAACACCGTATCAATTGGTGATGCGCTTTATGCGTTGGGGCGGATCTAACCTGCCACTTGTAAATGGCGTATATCCTCCATTGGAATGTGCCAATTACGACTGGAGTGCGAAGCCCGCACTGAACCACGGTTATTGGCATACTGTTTCCAGTACGGCTGCACCGACAGGAACCTATAACCTTGAATTGTGGAATCGTTCACAGACAAATTATACGGGTACCACTTCATTCAGCTATCCTAATTCCGGCCAAGCCGTAACCAGTAACGTAATTCCATTTACTAATACTGCTGGACTTACAGTTGGAATGAATGTATTGTCTGCGGGAATTCCTGCAGGAGCCACTGTAACTGCGGTAACCGCCACCAATGTAACAATCAGTGTTCCTACTACGAGCCCATTGGCATTAAATGCTTATGTCTATTTCTTCACCCCAGGCGCAGCAGGTCGTTTCGACGCGCTTACTATCATGAAAGACACTACTTCTAACGGTGGTGGTGGATGGAAAATGGAAGCTCTGTGCCCGTGCAACAACACCTATCCTCCACCAAACAAGCCAAACTCCAAGCGTTATCAATACAATGCGAGTGTTTCTGGCTTCAGCAACTTTGCCACAGTTCAGTTTGGCACGCAACTTCCTATCGAGTTGATTTCCTTTACGGCTGACCAAACCAAAGATGGAAACATCTGTCAGTGGTCGACCGCTTCCGAAGACAACAATGATTACTTTGAAGTAGAACGGAGCTACGACGGGGAGAATTTCGAATCAATTGGTAAAGTAGCTGGGTTCGGAGTAGGCACAACCACCGAAACCCACGAATATTCATTACTGGATAAAGATCCTTGCAATGGCATTGTTTATTACCGGTTGAAACAGGTGGATATTGACATGAATTCAACCACGTCGGATGTAATTGCATTGAATTGTATGCGCTCTAAGGACGACCTAGTGCTCTTCCCAAATCCTGCGTATGACAAGATCACCTATTCATTCTATGAGAATATCGATGGTGTTGTAGATGTACAGTTGGTTGATATGATGGGCAAGACCGTCAAGTGGGAGCGTTATAGTGTAACCAGAGGATACAATAGCCTTCGTTCTACCATTGACGATGTAGCCGCTGGTATCTATTATCTCAAGATTGAACGCATGGATAAGACGGGCGATAGCCGAATGGTTCGCTTCACCAAGCGTTAATCCATTTTCTTTCATTTCCAAAAGCCGTGACCACTTGGTCACGGCTTTTTTTATGCCTGAGTGATTGGTGCAGAGCCATTTATACTGCCACACAGACCCTCAAAAGGACACCAAAATTGCTATCTTTGCGCACCTTTAAAAACACCATGGACCGCAATTCTATTATTGGATTAATCCTCATTAGCGCATTAATCATTGGCTACACAGTATACACGCAGCCGTCAGCCGAAGAAATCCGACAACAAAAAGCCTATCGCGACTCTGTGGAAGCTGTCGAGGTTGCGCAAAAAAAACCAGAAGTTAATGCTACTGACACTGCGCAATCATTAGGAAACCCCTTGGATTCTGCCATCGTCATTTCTGACTCTGCATTGCAGCAAGAAAAGCTCGCAAAATGGGGCGACTTCTACCCTTCCTCGGAAGGTCAAGAACAACTTCTAACACTTGAGAACAATAAACTTAAAGTAGTATTGAGCTCAAAAGGAGGCAGGATTCGATATGCGGAACTCAAGGATTACAAAACGTGGGACGGCCGACCAGTTCGATTATTAAGTTCCGACTCTTCTGCCTTCAATTTAACCTTCTCATGTGGCAACCGCATTATCAACTCATCGGAGTTATACTTCGGCTCCGGCGGCAGTTCGACCAATGGGACTTTAAAAAACGTAGATTTCCGCGCAGCTGCAGGAGAGGGAAAATACCTGGAATTCCAATACTCCTTGCCGGATGATAGTTACCTCGTTAACTTCTCGATCCGTACAGTAGGTTTGCAAGATGTGATTAGCGCCAATGCCACGTACCTAAATCTTGACTGGAAAGACGAGATGATGCGGCAAGAAAAAAGCATCGCTACCGAACGCACTACCTCTACCATCTACTACCGTTTCACCGATGAAGATGTCGACTATCTCTCCGAGACCGAAGACGAAAAGCAATCGTTAAAAACCAAAGTGAAATGGGTCGCCTTCAAACAACACTTCTTCAATACGACTCTTATAGCCGATCAGTCATTTGACTCACCGGTGGTAGAGACCTTCACTGATAAGGAAAGTACCACTGGCGTAAAAGTCGTTTCCGCTTCTTTCTCCTTGCCTTATAACCACCAGCGTGAGCAGGAATATGGCATGCGTTTTTACTTAGGGCCGAACCACTACCAATCGCTAAAGCAGATTGACGATTTGGGAATGGAAAAAATGATTCCACTCGGGTGGGGCATCTTTGGCTGGGTGAATAAATTCCTGGTAATTCCCACCTTTAATTACTTAAACAGCTTTCACCTGAATTTTGGTATCATCATTCTGATACTAACGGTACTGGTACGAATTGTTATACTCCCGTTGACATTCGGATCATTCAAATCACAAGCGAAAATCAAAGTGCTTCAACCGGAAATCAAAGAGATCAACGATAAATTCGGTGATGATCCGATGAAAAAGCAGCAGGAGACCATGAATCTGTATCGGCGTGCGGGTGTGAATCCCCTTGGAGGCTGCATACCAGGCTTACTGCAAATGCCAATTCTGATCGCAATGTTCAGATTCTTCCCCTCTTCTATTGAATTACGACAACAGCAATTTCTTTGGGCGCATGACCTGTCCACCTACGATTCCATTTTAAACCTGCCGTTCAATATTCCTTTCTATGGCGACCACGTCAGTCTCTTTACCTTACTGATGACCATCTCTACCCTGATCTATACCCGCATGAATATGCAAATGACTGCTGCGGCAAATCCTCAGATGAAGTGGATGATGTACTTGATGCCAATCATGTTCTTAGGTTTTTTCAATAGTTACGCTGCCGGTTTGAGTTATTATTATTTCCTCAGTAACGTGTTTGGATTCGGACAGCAATATCTTTTCAAGGCATTTACGGACGAAGAAGAGATTCACCGAAAGATACAAGAGAATAAAAAGAAGCCGGTGAAAAAATCGTCTTTCCAAGCACGGCTGGAACAGATGGCCAAAGAACGTAATGCCAATATGCCCAAAAAACGCTAGTTGTCAATCTATTGGCAAAAAAGGATATTTGTACCATAACTTAACAGACCATGGCAACCGACTTTCTCCCTCTTCAAGGCACCGACCATATTGAATTTTGGGTCGGTAATGCAAAACAAGCTTCTTATTACTACCAGCAAGCCTTCGGATATAGACTGGTTGCGTATGCCGGACCTGAGACAGGTGTACGTGACAGGGCTTCCTATGTTTTGCAACAAGGGAAAATACGTTTGGTCTTCACTACACCTATTCGTTCTAACACTGAAATGGCAGAACATATCCATAAACATGGAGACGGTGTTCGTGTTTTGGCACTTTGGGTGGATAATGCCGAAAAAGCCTACAACGAAGTTATGTCACGTGGGGCAAAATCGCATGCCGCACCACAAACACACTCCGACGAATTCGGTGAAGTACGTACTGCCAGCATACATACCTATGGAGATACGCTGCACACATTTGTAGAGCGCAAAAACTATACGGGTCCATTCATGCCCGGCTATAAAACTGTCCAATCCACGATTGATGTTGAGCCGGTTGGTTTGGAATACGTCGACCATTGTGTGGGCAATGTGGAATTAGGCGACATGAACAAATGGGTGAAATTCTACGAAGATGTACTTGGTTTCAAGATGATCATCACCTTCGACGATAACGATATCTCCACCGAGTATTCTGCCTTAATGAGCAAGGTCGTTTCTAACGGAAATGGTTTTGTCAAATTCCCTATCAATGAGCCAGCAGAGGGAAAGAAGAAATCTCAAATTGATGAGTACCTGGAATTTTATAATGGTGCAGGCGTGCAACACATTGCGGTACTCACCCATGACGTTATCAAAACTGTTACTGCCTTAAAAAATCGTGGTGTAGATTTTCTAAAGGTACCAACTACCTACTACGATGATTTACAATCACGCGTTGGTAAAATTGACGAGAACATTGAAGACTTAAAACAGTTGGGCATCCTGGTGGATCGGGACGACGAGGGGTATCTCTTGCAAATCTTTACCAAGCCCGTTGAAGATCGCCCTACCCTCTTTTATGAGATCATTCAACGTAAGGGAGCTAAATCATTTGGGAAAGGCAACTTCAAGGCGCTTTTCGAAGCCATCGAACGAGAGCAGGCATTACGCGGCAATCTCTAAAAAGCCAATAATTAGAAGCCCGGATTTCTTAAAAAGTGTGAAATCCGGGCTTTTTCACATCTTATGATTCAAAACTTCAACTTTTTTTCATCTAAGCGACCTTAATGGCTGTATTTTTGTCAATAAGGGAAACCTTTAACCCAATATCAGCTATCAACGATTATGAAGAAGCTCTTACACATCACCTTGACATTCTTGGCATTCTGTCTTATTTCGATTGCCTCCCTCGCCAAGTCCAGTGGCTACGAAATCAAAGTCCACATCGTAGGATTAAGCGACACCACCTGTTATTTAGGGAATCACTACGGAGATAAGCAGTACGTAAAAGACACCGTACACGTAGACCAAAACGGTTGGATGACTTTTGCAGGAAAAGAAAATCTTGACGGCGGGATTTATTTAGTGATTCTACCGAATAAAACCTATTTCGAAATCTTGATTAATGATGAACAAAAATTCACTGTCGAGACGGACACGCTAGATTACGTTGGACATCTCACAGTGACAGGTTCCCTAGAAAACCGACTCTTCAATGATCATCAGAAATTTCTTATTCAAAAAGGGATTGAAAACGCTGACCTCAAAAGCAAGTTAGATTTTTACAAAGACAACAAAGATTCAACGGCTGCTATTAAAAAACGGATGGCCGACATGGATAAAGAAGTAAAACAGTACCGACTTAAGTTGGTACAAGATTATCCGAACACCTTTATGGCAAAAATAATCAAGACCATGCAGGAGCCTGACGTGCCAGAAGCACCCAAGGATGCCAAAGGCAATGTGATTGACTCGATGTTCCAGTTCAATTATTTCAAAGCACACTTTTTGGACAATGTGGATTTCAGTGATGAACGACTGCTACGCACACCAATTCTCTTCAATAAAGTCAAAACCTACACTCAACAGTTGACAGTACCTATGCCCGACTCTATCATTCCATCGGTAGACACCATCATCATCAAGTCCAGGGCTAATAAGGAGGTTTTCAAATACCATGTAGCGTCACTTGCCAATTACTACGAGACCTCCAACATCATGGGTTATGATAAAGTCTTTGTGCACATTTCCGAAACCTATTACCTGACAGATGAAGCCTATTGGGCTGACAGTACCTTGAAAGAAAAAATTCGTGAGCGTGTCAATAAGATCAAACCGAATATTTTAGGAACACCAGCATATAACCTGGTCATGCCAGATACGACCTACCGCAACTACCGTAAGTTGTATGATATCAAAGCGAAATACACCGTCCTGGTTTTTTGGGATCCTACTTGCAGTCATTGTAAAGTGGAGGTTCCTGAACTGCATCATATCTATGACAGCTTGAAATCAAAAGGCGTTAGCTTGGAAGTGTATTCTGTCGGTATTGAGTCTGATCCGGAGCTTTGGAAAAAGTTCATTAAAGATCACAATCTGGATTGGATCAACGTCTCAGATTTATATAACAATACCAACTTCAGAGACTACTACGACATTTACTCCACTCCAGTCATTTATCTATTGGACGATCAAAAGCGCATCATCGCCAAGCGATTGGATCCAACCAAGGTTAGGGATTTCATCGACAGGGATATGAAGGAAAAAAAATAACCAAAAGCACTAGCATTCATCCACATAAAAAGGCCCCCTAGTTCATCTAAGGGGCCTTTGCTTTTCGATATTATTAGCGGGATAATATTTTAATTGCAGTATAGGATTATCAATCCCATTCAGGAACAGAAGCTGCTGGCGATTCTTTCTTTCCCTTTGGATCCTTTACCATGAATGATTCTTTCGATACGATACCAGAGGCACTTTCTATTTCCAGTACATATTCTCCAATTGGTAAATAGAAATTGGCATCCTCCGCTTTAAGTAATTTTGATTTCTTCAACTTATCGATTGACCGAAGTTCTTTTTCGAACGATTTAATCACCGAAGGATCCACCTTTAAGTTGACAGATGCTGTATTTACTCCTGCTTCTGCCGAGTCGTTCGCTGAACATAGGATAATCCCTGCTTTAGAGCGAATGGTAAGTTGTACGACCTCATTTGACTTTGAAAAATAACTTATGTCAGAAGCAGGAACATCGCGATCTCCAAAGTCACCTGACTTCTTGCCCCAGTGATTGGACCATTTAACGTCTGATTTTCTCATGATTTTTAGATTTTGAGCAAGCAACGAATCATCCAGCATCCTGACGAGCGAAAGGGACGCGATGTAGAGGCTTCGTCCATGAGTACCCACGACAATTTCACCTTCGCGCGGATGAATGACCAGGTCGTGAACAGCTACGCGCGGCAATCCTCCATTCATGGCCATCCAATCAGCACCACGATTCAAGGATAGATACAATCCGTTATCCGTTCCCAGATACAGCAATTGCGACTTCTCCGGATCTTCGCGGATTACATTAACCGGCTCTGAAGGCAATTCTGAGGAAAGAGACCTCCAATTATTGCCATAATCTTCACTTACAAAAACGTACGGAGTAAAATGATCGCTACGACATCCGTTTAATGTCACATACACACGTCCTTCCACGTGAGCGGAAGCCACTACCCTACTCACATAAATACCCTGCGGGAGACCTGCGTCAATGCGTTCCCAGGAATAGCCTACATCTTTACTAACCCAAAGTCTTCCATCGTCTGTGCCGCAATAGATAAGTCCGAAACGCATGGGCGACTCGTGAATCGAAGTAATGGTATTGAAAGGAACATCCCCTTTTTTGTCAGCGGTCGTTAAGTCAGCTGAAAGCACCTTCATGTCGTCGCCTTGATTCATAGAGCGATGAAATCGATTTGTACCGAAGTAAAGTATGTCCTGATTGTGTGTTGAAAGCCAGATGGGCGCTTGCCAGTTGAACCGATAATTTGGTGTACCCAAGTCGTTCACAGGTTTGATTGGATGATTATAATCCGGATGATTTTTATTGAGCCGGTAATAATTTCCGAATTGAAAGCCGGTGTACACTGTGGCATTGTCGCGGGTATCCACCATTACCTGCATACCATCGCCACCCATGATGGAGGTGAATGGGTATTGACCGCTATCGTGCCACGCATTTGAATTAGACGTTGTTGATGACCCAGTCCAAACGCCATTATCTTGCAGTCCTCCGTAAACATTATAGGGCTGATCCATATCTACATTAACCGAATAGAATTGTCCGACCGGAGGCGTGTTAGCCTTGAACCAGGATGCACCGTCGTCGTACGAAATGTTTAGACCACCGTCGTTGCCAATGATTATATGTCCCTGCTTCCGTGGATTCATCCATACCACATGATGGTCCGCGTGAACATTATCGCCATCAATTTGCTTAAAGGTCTTTCCCCCATCGCGGGACATAATCAGCGTATAGCCAGACAGCACAATTTTTTGATCGTCAAAAGGCGAAACGAAAGCTTTGCCAAAATAATATCCATAGGTGAAATACAACGAGCGCATAAATTCTTCGTTTACTTTCGTCCAGGTTGCGCCGGCGTTATCGCTCCGATATACCTCTGCGCCTATAATGGGCGTATCGAACAACGAGTTGTTTGCGTCATTTAGAAATTCAAGTATGGACGATGGAGCAATGGAATCCTTTCGAATAAGCTCCTTCACTACATCGGCTGAATATTTCGCAGGGAAATCATGGTCACGAAGGAACGACTCTAAACGCTCATCGTCAATTGCCAGAAAGTCGGTCTTTGAAATATCTTTCAAATCACGTGTTGACAATTCATCGCCGTCGGGTTTTTCTTCCGGACGTTTAGCCTGGTTGTCAACGACAGCATACAAAATAGTGGGATTCTTAGGAAAGATGGACACTCCGATTCGTCCAACTCCATCTCCGGTTGGAAATCCTGAGCCAGCGCCTGAGATCAACTTCCAATTCTCGCCGCCATCGGCAGACTTATAAATACCGCTGCTGGCACCGCTTTCGACAAAATTCCAAGTACGTCGTTCACGGCGCCACATTGAAGCATATAAGATCATTGAATTCGACGGATCAATTTGAAGCTCAACTGCGCCCGTATTATCATCCACTTTCAAAACTTGTTTCCACGTCGTACCTCCATCGGTGGTTTTATAGACACCTCGTTCAGCATTGGATGAAAAAAGATGTCCTAATACGGCTACCCAGACCGTCTTAGGGTCATTGGGATGTAGAATGACGGCTCCTATGTGATGAGACTCTGGCAGCCCCTTGTACTGCCAGGTTTTTCCAGTGTCTGCACTGAAGTACATTCCAATACCAGCGTACGAGCTGCGGCTGGAGTTTACCTCCCCTGTTCCGATCCAGATATTGCGTGATTTCCAATCTACGGCAAAGTCACCAATTGTTATTACATCTTCGTGATCAAAAACCGGTATAAATGATTGTCCATTATTTTTAGTGTACCACAAACCTCCGGAAGCGTAGGCCACATAAAATTCCGTGGGGTCATCCGGATTCACGTCCAAGTCGACCACCCTTCCGCTCATGACTGTTGGACCAACATTACGAAACGCAATGTTCTTCACAAGTGATTCTGCTTCCAATTGCTTGTGTTTAGCGATTCCTGAAATCCGATCAGAGGCTGGAGTCGGAGATGGCTGAGCGATCGAGGAAACCGAAATACCTAGCAGTATTAGGGCCAATAAACAGTTTTTCATAAGGGCTAATTTGTGCATCTCAATATACCCGATTTATCAAGAACTTCCTTCAAAAAACACCTCTTTAAAGCGGTTGATTAATGGTGTGGGATTTCTTATCTTGGTATCAACCAACTGGCATTATGTCAACAAGCACCACGGTTCGCTACGGTTTGATTGCAGGTATCTTAATGAGCCTTGTGCTTTTTCTACCGTACTTTTTATGGGGCAAAAAATTTGATTTCAATTTGGGAGAGGCGCTTGCTTATTCGGCAATTTTCCTTTCGCTGGCTGGTTCAATCCTATTAGGTATCCGTTCTAGACGAAAAAAGGAGTTTGAAGGGACTATTCCATTCAAGATTGCCTTTAGGACCGGCATGACCATCACCATTTCCGCTGCCATCTTTGTCTATTTTTCAGTTTATCTCTTCCTGGAATTTAAAGGCACCGAATGGCTGAGCAGTTACTATGAGCACAAGGTGCTTCAACTGCATGAAAAATTTCCAGACAAGGCAGTCTTTGAGGAAAAGTTGGCTACCCTGAACAATGACTTTGCACAGAACAGTGCGGACTACCTAAACGTCAACAGCCAAGCGCTGATGATATTCTTCATCGTACTTTTATTTGGAGCAGTGATCAGCCTTGCTTCCGCGGCCATTCAACAAAGAGACTAAGTTCAGCTGAGCTGTTTTTCAAGCGCTGAATCATAGGCAGCTGCGACCTCGGAAACCTTGCCCCAATTTTCTTCGTCGATGATCATCTCACCGGCATTGACAGTACCGAGGTTAGCAAATTCCACGTCCGCATTCATCAATTCAGCGACGAATGTATCGATGTTTGACTCGTCGACAGAGACAACAAAACGCCCTTGTGCTTCACCAAACAGGAAAGCATCTGCCCGACAATCAAAATCAGTTTCGATAGAAAAACCAAGTCCACGAGGCATAGACGATTCCACCAATGTGACAAATAATCCCCCATCGGAGACATCGTGAGCGGATCGCACCAATCCTTTGAGTATGAGTTTGCGTACCACCTGCTGTACCTTATACTCCTTATCGAGATCGAAGTATGGAGCCGGAGAATGTTTAATCTTATGCCAGGAGTATAAGTACTCAGACGATGCAATATCGTTTACGGATTCTCCAATCAAGAAAATGCTATCGCCTACTTTTTTAAAGTCGAGCGTCATTCGGTGTGATTTACTTTCGAGAACTCCCAGCATACCGATGGTAGGTGTTGGAAATACGGGACCTTCATCTGAGCTCTGGTTGTAGAAACTAACATTTCCTCCAGTAACCGGTGTCCGAAACTTACGGCAGGCCTTTCCCATTCCTTTTATGGCATTAACGAATTGCCAATAGACCTCTTTATTATAGGGATTACCAAAATTAAGACAATTGGTGATGGCAGAAGGTTCAGCACCGCTGCAGATAATGTTGCGCGCAGCTTCCGCGACAGCAATGGCGCACCCTTGCTCCGGATCGGCATAGACATAACGACTATTACAGTCAACTGTAAGGGCTATGGCTCGGTCGGTATTCTTAAGGTTTACAACGGCTGCATCGGACGGTGCGTTGGTACTCATGTTCACAGTTCCAACCATGGAATCGTACTGCTGATAAACATAACGACGAGAACAAATGTTGGGATGTTGTAATAAAAAATTAGCGACAGACTTTAGATCTTCCGGCTCCGGTACACTATCGATGGAGAAACGCTTACTCTCATAAAAATAAGATGGAACGGAATATTCGCGTTGATAAACGGGAGCTCCACCACCCAGCACCAGCGAATCAGCAGGGACATCAGCGACCAATTCTTTCTCCATGTAAAACTTCAATTGGTTTCCGGTAGTTACTTCGCCAATCTGAACACAATTCAAGTCCCATTTATCAAAAACTCTTTTGACCTCCGCTTCACGTCCTTTCTTAACGACTACCAGCATGCGTTCTTGAGACTCACTCAACAGGATTTCCCATGCTTGCATGTTTTTCTGACGAGTTGGTACACGTTCCAGGCGAATGATCATGCCATGTCTTCCCTTGGCCGACATTTCTGAAGTTGAACAGATAATTCCGGCAGCTCCCATATCCTGCATACCAATGACGGCGCCTGTTTCGATTAATTCAAGGGAGGCTTCCAGTAATAACTTTTCAGTAAAAGGGTCACCCACTTGAACCGATGGCAAGTCTTCTGCTGAGTCCTCGTGCAAATCGCCAGAAGCGAACGTTGCGCCATGGATGCCATCTTTACCTGTGGCCGATCCGACGATGAAGACCGGATTACCGAGTCCGTAGGAGATGGCCGAAATTGTTTTACCAACTTCAACGATTCCAGCCGACATAGCATTGACGAGTGGATTCACATTATAGCAATCATCAAAATACAATTCACCGCCGACTGTTGGAACGCCGAATGCATTACCATAATCACCGATACCTTTAACGACACCCTTCAGCAACCACTTCGTCTTATCCAGGTGAATATTTCCGAAGCGAAGTGAGTTGAGTTGCGCCACAGGTCGTGCGCCCATGGTGAAGATATCCCGATTAATTCCGCCGACGCCAGTGGCAGCACCCTGGTAGGGCTCAATGGCCGAAGGGTGATTGTGTGATTCGATTTTGAACGCGCATGCCAAACCATCGCCAATGGCAACAAGGCCCGCATTTTCCTGACCAGCCTGTGCAAGCATGTGCGGACCATCCTTAGGCAACGTCTTCAGCCAAGAGATCGAGTTCTTGTAGGAGCAGTGTTCGCTCCACATGACCGAATAGATACTTAATTCCGTAAAGTTGGGGGTTCGACCGAGGTAATCTTTAATTTTTTCAAATTCTTCAGGTAAAAGCCCTAATTCGCGGGCCGTATCTACTGTAACTACTTTCTCTGCGGTCAAAGACATGGTTGGTTGGATATTAAGCTGCGAAATTAAGGAATATACCAGCTACTGAAGGCAACGAAAGGCACCAATATTCATTTAAAACACTCAAACTTTAATGGTATTTTTGAACAACCTGTTAATATGGAGCCATTGTTAGTCTTCGCCTACTCGGCGCTTTTCATTTTCCTCGTACATAAGAGTCGATTTTTTAGGATGCCGGCCATTCCACTGTCGTGGATGCAATTGGCTTTTTTAGCAAAGGTTTTAGCGGGATGCGTGTTGGGTTGGCTGTACTTTGATTATTATCAGGATGAGCACACCTCCGACACCATCAAATTCTTCAACGACAGCAACATACTTTTCAATGTGCTGCGAAAAGAGCCGATTCATTTTTTACAAATGTTTACTGGCATTGGAGGAAATGACCCTGCATTGCGACCATACTATGAAAGCATGAGCACTTGGTTAAACACCGACGTGCTTTTCAACGATAACAAGACCATTGTTCGACTGAACACGTTGTTCAGGTTTTTCTCACTTGGCCATTACTATGTTCACGTAGTGTTAATGAACATGATCTCATTCACCGGAATGTTTTGCCTATACAAGGTACTCAGCAGGCACGCCCCATCACGAAGTCGGCTGATGTTTATTCTGTTATTCGCACTTCCTTCACTCCTATTCTGGGGAAGCGGTGTCCTAAAAGACAGCCTTCTCTTGTTCGCACTAGGCACACTGGTTCACAGCTTTGATTCTCTGGTAAGAGGGGAAAGACGCTTGTCCTATAAATTGATCTTTTGCGCCTCGTTATTTCTGTTGCTTTTTACAAAATTCTACGTGATTCTGACCGTGCTGCCAGGATTGGCAGCCTGGATATTTACACGCCATGCATCTGGATGGAAAACCGCCAAGCTTTTCTTTGTAATGTATACCGGCTTCATTGCCGTTGGTTTTAATTTGTACCGACTGGACGACAAGTACGACCTATCCGATTTGATTTACTATAAACAGCGCAACTTCTTTGTCCAGTCAGATATCATGAGCCCAGGAAGCCGAATTGAGATTCCTACGATAGCACCATCGGCCATGAGTATACTCATCAACGCACCTTCCGCATTTGCTCGGACACTCTTCCGACCCGGACCGATGGATTTTTCAGGGAACATTTTGGTTCGGTTAGCTGCAGTAGAAAACACCATTTTCCTCGTAGCCCTAGTTCTACTGCTTTTATTTTTCGGAAAACGCCAAGCAACTCATTTCGAATCCATTCACTTTTTCTGTCTTTCCTGTGTCTTAATTATCCTCACGTTAATTGGACTTATCACTCCGGTATTGGGGGCAATGGTGCGTTACAAAGTGGTAGTTTTCCCATTTTTAATTTTTCTAGTTGTCAGTTTCATTGACCCGCAGCGCTTAGGTCAGCGATTCCGATTCCTAGCAGACACCAGGGACACTGTACGTTCATAATCAGATAACACTATATTTGTTTCAAAGTCCTACTTCATGGAACTCTTCCGTAAAAAATCAGTCCAGAAAATCCTGGACCAATCCGCACAACAGGAAAATGAACACGGTCATTTGTCGCTTTCCCGACATCTAGGTGTAAAAGATTTGACAGCCCTTGGAATTGCTGCCATTGTGGGCGCTGGAATTTTTAGCACCATAGGCAATGCCAGTGCAAGTGGTGGACCGGGTGTTGTGCTATTGTTTATCTTCACTGCTGTAGCCTGTGGATTTGCAGCCTTCGCATATGCCGAGTTTGCTTCCATGGTACCTGTATCAGGAAGCGCCTACACGTATAGCTATGTGGCCTTCGGAGAGATTATCGCATGGATCATAGGCTGGGCCTTGATCATGGAATATGCTATCGGCAATATTACCGTTGCCATTTCATGGTCGGATTATTTCACCAGTTTGTTGGGCACCATGAATATCCACCTGCCTGAATGGATGACGATGGATTATGTGACAGCTATGAACGGCTTTGATCAATCGGAAGCATTAATGGCAGCGGGCAAGAGCTTTGACCATCTAGACGGTAATTTACAAGTCGCCTATCAAGCATGGACGAGCGCGCCAATTATCGGCGGAATCCATTTGGTGGCTGACCTTCCTGCATTGCTCATCATCATACTGGTGACATGGCTGGTTTATCGCGGCGTTAAAGAATCCAAAAACGCCAGCAACCTGATGGTTGGCGTCAAGTTGGCCATTGTCCTACTGGTGATTATGGTTGGTGCTTTTTTCGTCAATACAGATAACTGGAATCCCTTCCTTCCGAATGGAATGTCTGGTGTATTAAAAGGAGTTAGTGCCGTTTTCTTTGCATACATCGGTTTCGACGCGATTAGCACCACTGCCGAGGAATGTAAGGATCCACAACGCGATCTTCCGAAGGGCATGATGTGGTCGATTATTATTTGCACCGTACTTTATGTATTGATTGCATTGGTACTAACCGGAATGGTTCCATACAATGAATTGGGCGTTGGGGACCCCTTGGCATTCGTGTTCAACAAGCTACACATCACCTGGATGTCCGGCATCATCGGTGTCAGTGCAGTGGTCGCCATGGCAAGCGTTTTATTGGTTTTTCAATTAGGTCAACCACGAATCTGGATGAGCATGAGTCGCGACGGATTACTTCCAAAAAAGCTGTCGACGGTTCACCCAAAATACCGTACGCCATCTTTTGCAACGATTGTTACGGGTTTCGTTGTAGCTGTACCTGCCTTATTCATGAACTTGACCATGGTGACCGATCTTTGCAGCATTGGCACCTTGTTCGCTTTCGTGCTTGTTTGTGCGGGTGTATTAAAATTGGAAATGACACCAGGCGCTCCGCGCGGAAAGTTCAGGACACCCTATATCAATTCCAGGTATATCCTCCCTGGCATGCTTGTCATTGGATTGTTTCTGGCATTGACTATTTATAAACAGGAGTCAATGGCCTTCCTGAAAAACGAACCCCGAATTCCTGCAGTTTCCAAGCTTACCAGCACCCTGAGCAAAACGGATTTGGCAGCCTGTTCAGACTTTGCCAAGAAGAATGACGACCATGGTTTTGCCGAGGCGGGAAACGATTTGGATGCCTATTTAACTGGATTGACTCCCGAGAATTATTCGATGACACTTCAACAACTGCCAATTCCTGCGGACCAAAAAATCGAGCAAGGATGGGATATTTTCAAACATAAGATTCCATTCTGGATTTTTCTGATGACTACGTTATGGCTAACCTATTTGGCGATGCGGCATAAACTATCGTTGATCCCACTGCTAGGGCTAATCAGCTGCCTGTACATGATGAGCGAACTTGGCGTACACAATTGGATCGGCTTCGGCATTTGGCTCTTGATTGGACTCGTGATTTACTTTGGATATGGCTATAAGCATAGCAGATTGAGGGGCATCAAATAAAGTTCAAGGTTCTTAAATCAAGTCGCACAGAAACATCCTTCACTTTTCTTCAATTAACTTCACGGCAATCCATGTCTTCGACAAAAACCATCTTAGTTACCGGGTCAACTTCCGGCTTTGGTCGCGCCATTGCATTTACGTTTGCTCAGCATGGCTGGAATGTACTATTAACCGGTCGCCGAAAAGAGCGGTTGGATGAGCTTGAGCAAGAACTTCAAACGGAATTCGGCACATCCGTACTTACCTTATGCTTTGACGTTCAAAACCGTGAGCAAACACAGCAGGTATTAAAAGATCTGCCGCACGACTGGAAGCATATTGATGTATTGGTTAACAATGCTGGGCTTGCGGCAGGGCTTGCGACCTTTCAGGAGGGGGACCCAGACGACTGGGACCGAATGATTGACACGAACTTAAAAGGTCTATTGACTGTATCCCGCAGCATTGTTCCACACATGATCGCGCGTAAAAAGGGACACATCATCAACATTGGCTCGATAGCGGGAAAAGGCGCCTATCTTAAAGGTAACGTCTATTGTGCGAGCAAAGCGGCCGTAGACATACTCTCCCAAGGTATGCGAATCGACTTATTACCGCACGGTATAAAAGTCACCAATGTCAGTCCGGGCGCTGCCGATACTGAATTTTCATTGGTGCGCTATCACGGCGACGTGGCTGCCGCCGCCAAAGTTTACGAAGGATACGAACCCTTGCATGCGCAAGATGTTGCCGATGTTGTCTACTTCGCAGCAACCCGTCCGGACCACGTAGTATTGAACGACATCGTTGTCACGCCGCTAGCAGAAGCCAATCCAATGTATTGGCACAAAGAACTTCGCAACTAGACAAGATTGTTAATAACCTTTGTTGTTTTTTTGACCTTTAGAGCGGTCGATGTTCTTTTGATTTTCAAGATATTGGCTGTGTCATGAGGAGACTATCCACTATTTCAAAATACACGCTATTCGCGGTATTATCCGGCGTATTGCTTTGGCTATCGTGGCCCGAGCGTGGTTGGACACCACTGATTTTCGTTGCCCTCGTTCCGCTACTTTGGATAGAGCGGTTGTATGAGCGTGGAAAGGGTGCCGGCAACCACCTGAAAGTTTTCTTTTGGTTCTTCCTGTCAATGTCAGTATGGAACGGGCTTACTACCTGGTGGATTTGGAACTCAACGAGTGTTGGGAGCATTGTCGCACTGGGCCTAAACAGTCTGTTGATGGCCATCGTGTGGCAACTTTTTTATGTTACCAAGCGTGATCATGGTCCGGCTATTGGATACCTATCACTCCCCTTCTACTGGATTGGCTTCGAATACCTTCATCTTAATTGGGAAATTTCGTGGCCATGGTTAACCTTGGGCAATGCCTTCGCAGCGCGTCCACAATGGGTGCAATGGTATGAATACACTGGCGTACTGGGTGGAAGTTTGTGGGTCATTGGAGTGAACATTTTGCTTTTTCAAATCAGCAAAAATCTTTTCACCCACAGTCTACTTCTCAAGGTACGTCAGGCGAACACCATCATTCTTTCTCTGATAGCACTACTGCTTATCGCCGTACCCATTGATGTATCGTATCACTTATACGATCACCGACCTGACCAAGGCCAGCCGACCAGCGTGGCTTTTGTACAGCCGAACATTGATCCCTACAACGAAAAATTCAACGGCACCTCGGACGATCAATTGAATGAATTTTTGCGATTGGCCTCGACGGTGGTTGATTCACAGACTGAATTCTTAGTTGGTCCGGAAACCGCTTTGCCGGATGGCATTTGGGAAGAGGAAATTTTGCAACACAAGAGCATTAAGAAAATCGACCAATTCCTTATTGGTTTTCCTAAGCTGAATCTTATTACAGGTCTTACTTCTTTTAAGCGATATAAGCAAACCGAAAAGCCATCCATTACAGCTCGGAAATTCAAGGACAACGCGGATTATTATGACGTTTACAACAGCGCTATTTTGGTTGACCCTTCGGACAACATTCAAATCTATCATAAGACACGACTTGTACCTGGAGTCGAAAAAATGCCGTATCCTAAAATCTTTGGATTTCTGGAAAAATTCTCGTTAGAACTTGGTGGAACCTCAGGAAGTTTGGGAACGCAAGATCGCCGTGCAAATCTAATTTCCGAATCAGGAATTCCAGTTGCGCCAGCCATCTGTTACGAATCCATTTATGGCGACTTCCTTTCCGCGTATATGCGTAACGGCGCGCAATTCCTGGCCATCATCACCAACGACGGTTGGTGGGGAGATACACCCGGTTACCGTCAGCATTTGCAGTACGCACGACTTCGTGCGATTGAGTTCCGAAAATCCATTGTAAGATCCGCCAATACTGGCATCTCCTGTTTTATCAATCAGCGTGGTGACATTACTGAGGCGACAACATGGTGGACGGCCGATGCACGAAAAGCGACCATCTTACGGAATGAACATGTAACCTTTTATGCGCAGTTTGGCGACTATATCGGTTTTGTTGCCGCCTTCCTCTCCGTCAGCTTCTTCGTTTTCATGGTATTAAGACGCTTGCTCCGATTCATTTGACAACTATTGCGCAAAGCTGAATATATTTGCAGTCCTGCGAATACCAATTCGCGTGAACATTGACTTAAAAGAATTGTTGGTTAGCTAACAATTCGACTTATTCAACGAACGACTAATGACAGCTTTAAAGACCGGCATTTTACTAGTCAACCTTGGCACTCCTGACAGCCCATCGACCGGCGATGTGCGTAAATACCTGCGTGAATTTCTGAACGACCCCCGAGTCATTGATATTCATCCCGTGGCTCGTTTCCTGTTGGTGAATCTGATCATTGCGCCATTGCGTGCACCAAAGTCCGCTAAATTGTATAAACAAGTTTGGACCGATAAAGGTTCTCCGTTGATGCACTACACCATCGAGCAAAAGAAAGGCCTTGAACAACTTTTAGGTCCGGAGTACCAGGTAGAATATGCGATGCGCTATCAATCCCCCTCGCTGGATTCCGTTCTGGAAAAATTCAAAAAGCCAGTTTACAAAAAAATCAAAGTCATACCATTGTTTCCGCAGTACGCCTCAGCGAGTACAGGATCTGTGCAGCAGAAGGTCATGGACATAGTTTCTACCTGGCAAATTGTACCGGAAATAGAATTCGTAAATAGTTTTTGCGACGATCCAAAGATGATTCAGGTTTTTGCAGAACGTGGACGTACACTACTCACGGAGAAATTCGACCATATTCTTTTCAGCTTTCACGGTCTTCCAGAGCGACACATCCGCAAAGGTGATTGTTTCGATCATTGTCTGAAAGATCATTGCTGTGATTCACTAACAGACAAGAATGCGTTTTGTTACCGGGCGCAATGCTTCCAAACAGCTCGTTTGATTGCCGATGCTTTACAGCTTACAAAGGAACAATACACCGTTTGTTTCCAATCACGATTAGGAAGCGACCCGTGGATCAAACCCTACTCCGACGATATCATCAAACAACGCGCAAAGCTTGGCGACAAGAAACTTTTATTCTTTGCCCCTGCCTTTGTGAGTGATTGCTTAGAAACCATTCACGAAATTGGAGTAGAATACGACGAGCTATTCCAAGAGCATGGCGGTGAGAAGGTGGTTTTAGTTCCTAGCTTGAACGACCATCCCGACTGGTATGAATCGTTGAAGTCCATTGCATTGTCTTGATTTAACATGGCAATGCGTAAGTGCTACAAGCTGGAAAAATCGCTTTCGCTGGAGCAGCTCATTCATTGGAGCAGCTGTTTTTCGACATCCATGGCATTAGTATCCAATCTTGATTCTTCCGGCATCGAGGATCCTTATGGACAATTCGATTGGATTGCAGCCGTGGATGAATTGGATCGACTCCCTGTTGCTACCGATTTTTTTGACATGCTTGATGACTTTCAAGCGGGGCACCGAGATTGGTTGTTCGGGCATCTCTCCTACGACCTGAAAAACGAGTCACATCCAGGACTCACATCTCAGCATCCAGATCAAATCGGATTTCCAACCTACAACTTTTTTCGGCCACGCTTCGTTTTGACGAGCAGGAAAGGTGTCATCGAAATTCAATACGACCCAGAATTTGACGATGAATCATCCGTACGTAAAGCATTGCAACAAAACTACAAGCGCCATGACGATGAACATGCGGCCATAGGATACGTTGACCAGCGCGTTGACAAAACCACGTACTTGAAGCAAGCTGGAAAATTCATAGACCACATTCAGCGAGGTGATATTTACGAAGCAAACTACTGCATGGAGTTTTTTCGCGAAGACGTCCAATTAACTCCTGAGACTACTTTTTTACGTCTCAACGAGATTTCACCGATGCCACAAGCGGCCTTTTACCGATTGTCTGATATGTACTTGATGTGCGCCAGTCCAGAACGGTATTTATCTAAAAGTGGCAACCGGGTTATATCACAGCCCATCAAAGGAACCATCCGACGTGGCGAAACGAGCGAAGAGGATCAGGTATTGCGTAACAAACTACTGGTTGATCCAAAAGAGCGTGCCGAAAACGTCATGATTACCGACCTTGTTCGCAATGACCTTTCGCGATTTGCCAAGCGAGGAACAGTAAAAGTGGCGGAACAAAATCAGCTGTTAACGTATAAAAAGATTCATCAATTGGTATCCACCGTAGTTGCTGAAGTGGATGATAAGGCAACAATTGGTCAAATTTTACGAAATTCATTCCCAATGGGATCCATGACCGGTGCACCAAAATGGCGGGCAATGGAAATCATCGAAGAATTAGAAGCCACGCGACGCGGGCTGTATTCTGGCAGTGTAGGGTATATTTCTCCCGAGAACGATTTTGATTTCAACGTTATCATCCGAAGCATTCAATACAATTCGACAAAGCGCTATTTATCCTTGATGACAGGCAGTGCCTTAACGGCCGGTTGCCGGCCCGAACAGGAATACGACGAATGTCTACTGAAGGCAATGACTATGAAAAGCGCGCTTAGCTGAGTTATTTCACCTCCTACAATCCATTGAATCCGTATTTTTGACCCATGTCATCCTTTGAAGTACGCCTGTCCGATTTCATGCGTCAGCACAAGTTGTTGACATCAGCAAAACGTGGTGATGGTATTCTTGTGGCTGTAAGCGGTGGCATTGATTCCATGGTGCTGGCTACGGCCCTTTCAAATTTGAAACTATGCTCCGCAATCGCTCATGTTAACTTCCGTTTACGCGGCGATGCCTCAGATGCCGACGCTACATTGGTGAAACAGTGGGCGAAGAAGCGTAGACTCCCCTACTTCGAGTTTAGTGCTGATACAAAAGCCTATGCAAAAAAGCATGGATTATCTGTGCAAGTAGCCGCTCGTGAAATCCGTTATCGATGGCTGGAAAAGACAGCCACTGAGCAAGGTATTCCCCAGATTGCCACAGGACATCATTTGGAAGATTCCATCGAAACGTTTTTCATTCATTTGCTTCGCGGCACAGGCATTCATGGCCTTGGTGGCATCCCAGCACGTAATGGCAACATCATCCGGCCCATGCTGTTTGCCGAACGAAAAGAAATCGAAACCTATGCTACCACTCAACAAATTCCCTTTCGGGAAGACGGTTCAAACGCAGGGGATGATTATTTAAGAAACCGTATCCGTCATCACCTACTTCCTGTTTTAAAGGAGTTACATCCCACCTTTTTAAAAACCATGTCTGGGAATCTTGAGCGATTTCATTTTGCTATTAGTCGTTATAACGAACGAATGAAACAGCTGAATCAGATGTTGGTAGAACGAAAGCAGGGCGACCTTATGCTGTCCCTTTCGGCGCTTCTGGAGTTCGAACAACCTGAGGCGTTATTGTATGCTTTGCTGGCGATGGAAGGTGTACGTGTTGAAGAACCTGAAAAAATGCTGGTACAAGACCGACCTGGTAAAACCTTCCATGCGGACGGGAAAACCATCATCAGAGATCGAAATAAGTTGATTTTGACGGACTCGTTTCAGCACGATGATAGCCCGAAAGAAGTGCTAAAATCAACCTCCACGTTGCGTCTTTCCGGAGGGATTGTGAAAATCAAAACTATGAAGTACCGTCCGGGAATGGAATACGAAACAGCGAAGGGCGAATTGCTGCTTGATAGCGAGGCCTTGCGATTCCCCCTGTCAATCCGCCGCTGGAAAGCAGGCGATCGATTCCAGCCCTTAGGCATGAAGCGACCCAAAAAAGTGAGTGATTTCCTGACCGACCTAAAGCTTTCGCTGGCAGAGAAACAGGCAACGTGGTTATTGGTCGACCACGACGATATTCTTTGTATCTTAGGAGTCCGAATTAGTGACACTTGCAAGGTGCACGCCGGAACAAAAAAAGCCGTTCGAATAACCTGGACGAACGAACGTCATGCCTGATCAACCCATCTACGAGGAAAAACAATACTTGGGATTCAATCGCTTGTCGATGATTCGCAGGTTGTTGTTGACGTTGTTCAGCTTCGGAATTTATTGGTGGAAAAAGATGCATTCACAAAATGGCGATCTGTTTTTTTGGCTGGGCATTGGAATTATACTGTTATCCATTCTATTGTTATTCGTCTTGCACCTCCGCATACGAGTTTTTAAACATCGTTTAGAAATCACAGGACTCTGGACTGGAAAGCCGGTTATCATTGACTTAATGAATGCACGTTCGGTTATTCGATTACGTTACAGCAAATATCATCTCAACAATCCTGTCTTCAACCTTAAGTGGAAAGGCAGTGTGAAGTTCTACACCGATGGTGATGAAGCAATTGAGATCACCGACCGCGAGGGCACACCGTTCCGGATCGGGTCGCATAGTCCGGGGGAATTGGAAAAAATTCTAAAACACATCACTACTGCTCCCTAACTATTCCACGCAACTATTTATCACCTCCTTCTTTCATTCACTAATATCGAACTACTATGAAAAAATATGCCATCTGGATCGTTCTTGGCGTTCTTGTACTCTGGGGAATTTCGGCCTATAACGGATTGATTACTTCTAGGGAGGAAGTCAACTCGTACTGGTCAAATGTTGAAAACGCTTACCAGCGTCGCGCGGATTTAATTCCAAATCTGGTGAATACTGTAAAAGGTGTAGCTGATTTTGAGAAGTCCACCCTAACGGACGTGACGCAGGCGCGTGCTAACGCTACCGGCATTAAAATCGAAGCCAACGATCTTACGCCTGAAAAAATGCAGCAGTTCCAACAAGCACAGGCTCAACTCAGCGGAGCACTTTCTCGCCTGTTGGTTTCCGTAGAAAAATATCCTGACCTCAAAGCGACGCAGAATTTCAGCGCGTTGCAAGCCCAACTGGAAGGCACTGAAAACCGCATCAACGAAGCACGTCGACAATTTAACGAAGCCGCTAAAAGCTACAATGTGGGTCGTGCCCGCTTCCCGCGTGTCATCATCGCGAACATGATGGGCTTCAAGGACCGTCCTTATTTCGAAGCTGACAAAGGCTCTGAAAAGGCACCAGAAGTTAAATTCTGATGACTACGCTTCGGCGTCTTCAAGAAACTGAGAACCGTCGTATTCAGGCGGCCATTGAGGAAGCAGAAAAAGCAACCTCTGGGGAGATTCGTGTATTCATCGATCGCAAATGCGAATCCAACGTTTTGGATTCAGCCGCCTACGTCTTTGAACGTTTGGGCATGAATAAAACAGAGAAGCGAAATGGCGTACTGATCTATCTAGCGATTGAGTCCAGACAATTTGCAGTAATCGGCGACCAGGGAATTCACCAACACGTAGGCGACGAGTTATGGCATGATGTGCGAACATCGATGCAACATTTTTTCCAGTTAGGTGATTTCGCTACAGGCCTTGAGCAAGGAATTTTACGAATCGGAGAAGAACTTCGTCGGTACTTTCCATATACTGAAGACGATGTCAATGAACTACCTAATGAGATCGTGTACGGTTTCAAGGACGATATTCAGCCCTAACGAACTTCGACATGTTTTCGCATCTCCGAATTTTACTCCTAGTATTACTTCCATGGACTGTTGCCGGACAGGACTTCCCTACCCGACCATCCACTTTGGTGAGCGATTTTGCGCAGGTGCTCTCTACACAAGAACAGCAACAACTTGAACAAAAGTTAGTCGCCTTTGACGATAGCACATCGACTCAGATTGCAGTAGTCATCCTCCGCACCATCGGCAACTACGACATTTCAGATTATGCGGTGCAACTTTTCAATCGATGGAAGATTGGACAGGAAAAAAAGAACAATGGGATTTTACTTTTAATCGCACTGGATGACCATAAAGTTTTCATCAATACCGGATATGGCGTCGAAGGCGCGCTACCAGACTTTACCTGTCATGAAATTATTCAGCAGGACATTGTTCCGAATTTCAAAGCTGGCCAATTCTATTTAGGGATTGACGCAGCTACCAACTCCATCATGGCAGCTGTAAACGGCGATTTCAAATCCACCGGCACTACAAAAAGACCAAAAGGCAGTGGCGTGTTTCCCATCTTCATCGTGCTACTGATTCTCCTGTTGGTGATTGGATCAAAAGCACGTAGAGCTTCACAGTATGCCAAGACCAACCACCTTGGATTTTGGGCGGCATGGGCATTGCTCAACGCAGCATCCAATCGTCATCACGGTCGGTGGAATCATTTTTCAGGCGGCAGTGGCTTTGGCGGAGGTAGCGGATTCGGCGGCGGTGGCTTTGGCGGCTTTGGCGGAGGAATGTCTGGAGGCGGCGGAGCCGGCGGCTCGTGGTAACAAGGATTGCAACACAGAGGATATCATCTACGAATTCAATAAACACATCACTATCTAAATTCCTACATGATTATTTCACAGAAAAAATTAACTCAACTTGTTCTTCTTTTATTATTAACTGGAGTTGTTGGTTGCGGGAACGGACCTATGCAGCGCGAATCCAAGGTTCCAAAAGTTGGATTTCTGGACTTGTTGGAAGATGCTACGTTAGCGCAAGCGAAGAAAGGATTCTTCATAGCTTTGAAAGACAGCGGTTACTCCGTTTCTAATGGCACATTGGAAGTGCTTTACCGCAATGCTCAGGGAGACCAGCCAACTTTACTACAAGCGTGCGACTACCTGATTGGAGAGAGGGTTGATATTTTAGCTACTAATCCTACCCTATCAACGATAGCAGCCGTGCAACGAACAACAGACATACCGATTTTCATGATGGTATCGCCACGACCTGACATTATCCGACTTACCGATGCCGCCGGAAAATCACCTGCCAACCTTTTCGGCGTGTACGAGACACTTGATTATTTGGACACGTCATTGATGATTGCAACTACTCTATTTCCCGACAAGAAAACGATTGGAACCATTTACAATCAATCCGAGCCACAATCGGTGGATGCATTGCAACGAATTGAAGCTCGTTGCGCGGCAATGGGATTGCGGCTGGAAAAACTACCGGTGAACAATTCCAACGAGGCTCAATTGGTTGTGGCGGCATTGTTGCAAAAAAAGATTGATATTTTTTTCGCGTTACCCGACAATACTGTTTTCTCATCGATGGAGGTCATTGTGAAAAGCTGCGATGACGCAAAAGTACCTGTCATCACAAGCGAAGAAGGATTGGTGAAACGCGGAGCGATGGCGGCATTTGGAGCAGACATGTATGCCTGGGGCTATCAATCAGGAGCGCAAGCCGCCATGTATTTAAAAAATGGAGCGACAGGGCTTGCTCCTGAAATGGTGAAACAACGGCGTAAAGTTTGCAACCAATTAAAAGCAGATCAATTCCATGTGGTATTAGACAGTACCTTTATACGAGTGAGCAGCAGTCAATAATCAGGCTGTCATCAATGTCATTGATCAGAATAGTATGTCTTTTTATCAAACCGCACTGCTACTAGGATTCGCTTACGGCGCCTTGGCCTTGGGCATATTCATCAGCATGCGAATCTTTAATATTCCAGATATCACAACGGATGGCAGTTTCACCCTGGGTGGTGCTGTAACCGCTGTTTTGACCTTGCATTGGATGCCGCCACTGCTGGCATTGCCGGTGGCATTTGCGTGTGGTACACTTGCTGGTATGGTCACCGGCTGGATTCACACACGACTGAAGGTAAATGCTCTACTAGCAGGCATCCTGGTTACTTCGGCACTATATTCTATCAACTTGGCTATCATGGGAAGGTCCAATCTTCCGTTGTTTGGCAGTCCGACCTTATTCACTACACTATCATTACCCGTTGGATCAAACACCAATCAATTGATTGTTCTGACAAGCATTATTCTTGTTATTACTTTTCTAATAGGCTATCTACTTCGCACAGACTTCGGCTTAGCGATGCGAGCCACCGGCAACAACGAACACATGATCCGCTCGCTGGGCGTCAACACCGACCGTATGAAAATCATTGGACTTGGGCTTGCCAATGGACTTACTGCGCTTAGCGGCTATCTGATAACCAATGTTCAGGGATTTGCAGACATCAACATGGGGATAGGAATTGTTCTGCTTGGATTAGGCGCGGTGATGATTGGAGAAATATTTTCAAGAGCCATGCTCCTTCGTTCGATTACCGGTCAGATGATCAGCGTTGTAATCGGCTCCATCGTCTTCCGTCTGTTACTTGGAGCCGCATTGACGGTTGGTATAGACCCTTTGTATTTAAAACTGGTAGTCGCAGTCTTCGTATTGATCACCGTTAGTTTGCCCAACCTCCGCCGCACTGCATGATACGTCTCGAACACATCGACAAACGATTTGCCACCGGAACCGCAGCGGAAGTGCATGCACTGCGTGACTTATCGATAAACGTACAAGAAGGAGAATTCGTCGTTGTATTGGGATCGAACGGCTCTGGTAAGTCGACGTTATTAAACGCTATTGCTGGAACAATACGACTAGATGGTGGTGGTATTTACATCGATGGTCATGACGTCACTCGATTGCCCGATCATTCACGCAGCCGTTGGGTTGCGCGCATTTTTCAAAACCCTGTAATGGGAACCGCTCCCGACTTGAGCATTCTGGAAAATTTCAGATTAGCAGCATTACGCACTAAAACCAAGAAAGCCACCGTTGGAACGTCCGCTGAATTCCGAACTATGGTAGAAGAACATGTCAACACAGTTGGCCTCGGGCTGGAAGGAAAATTAGACCAAGCTATGGGGACCTTATCGGGTGGACAGCGGCAAGCACTCGCGTTGTTAATGGCAGTTATGGATGAGACAAAAGTTTTGCTGTTGGACGAACCCACGGCAGCATTGGATCCCAGAACGGCTCATACGGTTATGGAACTAGCCAACCGTATTATCCAAAAATATAGGCTCACTACCCTGTTGGTGACCCATCAAATGAAAGATGCATTACAATACGGCGACCGTGTACTTTTCCTCACCGAAGGCAAAATCAGTAAGGACGTTTCCGGAAAAGCGCGTAATGAGCTGCAAATCAACGACCTTTTAAGGTGGTTCGAGGTCTGATTTTTTCTTAATTTAGTGACCTAACGAACGATTAGCCGTCTACTTCAATGTAGCTGACTTTCCATCGTTTCTCAATTTCAATATACACGACACATGCGTAAGCGACTACTGTCTGCTCTTCTGCTTTTGTTACCTCTGCTGGCGGGCGCCCAACTTCAGAATCCGGCAAAATGGACATTTTCGGTCGAAAAAGGCTCAGGAGAAGAGCGTACCTTAAATTTCCAGGTGAAGCTGGATGCCGGATGGCATTTGTACTCGCAATTCACTCCGGATGGCGGACCACTGCCGATGGTGTACACCTTTGAAGAGAACGGCTGCTATCAGCGAATTGGGAAAGTCGTTGAACCAAAGCCTCACGAAGACTACGACTCCACATTTATGGTGAAAGTCTTCCAGTTTGAAAAAGCGGCAACATTCAAGCAAAAGATCAAGCTTACGGGTAGTGTCTGCGCTATTAAAGGCCGAATTGAATATCAAGTTTGTAAAGAGTCGTGTATTTTTCAGGAAGAAGAATTCTCGTTTACTATTTCCGGTAACGACGTTAAAGAATCGGAAACTACAACACCTGTAACGCCACCTTCCCTACCCGCGTCCGACACTAGTAGTGTAGTCAACGATACTACCACTAAGATGGCGGTGGCAACGGATACCAACGCATCATCCGTGGGCGACGTTCTAGAACCTGGTTGCGGAGGCTCAACAAGCGAAGCTCCAACTTCGGATTCGGGGATTTGGGGAATCTTTTTGGCTGGACTGCTGGGAGGATTATTAGCACTATTAACTCCTTGCGTTTTCCCGATGATACCGATGACGGTCAGTTTCTTTACCAAGCGAAGCGGCAACCGTAGCAAAGGCATTCGTAATGCGGTTATTTATGCATTATCGATTATCGGAATCTATGTCACACTTGGATTACTTGTGACAGTAACTTTTGGTTCGGATGCGCTCAACGATTTAGCGAGCAATGCCTTCTTCAACATGGCTTTTTTCGTCATCTTCGTCATTTTCGCCATTTCGTTTTTCGGTGCGTTTGAAATTACATTGCCAAGTAGTATTGTCAACAAAGCTGATTCTGCAAGTGACCGAGGAGGTTTGATTGGCATATTTTTCATGGCCTTCACGTTGTCGTTGGTCAGTTTCTCCTGTACAGGTCCTATTATCGGTACGTTGTTGGTAGAAGCGGCCCATGGAAGGAGTTACTTAGGTCCGATGGCGGGCATGTTCGGATTTTCCTTTGCATTGGCAGTACCTTTCGCTTTGTTCTCGTTGTTTCCAGGTTGGTTGAACTCACTACCTAAATCCGGTGGATGGCTGAACACTGTCAAAGTTTCTTTGGGATTTATCGAACTTGCCTTGGCACTTAAATTCCTTTCAAACGTTGACCTTGCTTATCACTGGGGATTGTTGCATCGTGAAGTATTCATTGTGCTATGGATTGTCATCTTCGCTTTGTTGGGCTACTACTTATTGGGTAAAATCAAGCTCTCTCACGACAGCGATTCCAACCATATTGGTATTGGTCGATTGATGATGGCGTTATTATCACTTGCTTTCGCCATATACCTGATTCCTGGACTCTGGGGATCACCGTTGAAATTGATTAGCGGTTTTCCGCCTCCTGATTTTTACAAAGAATGGAAGTCTGGAAAA
Organism: Candidatus Pollutiaquabacter sp.; assembly: GCA_947465495.1. Lineage (GTDB taxonomy): Bacteria > Bacteroidota > Bacteroidia > AKYH767-A > 2013-40CM-41-45 > Pollutiaquabacter. The sequence continues at coordinate 34,625 of CANIAS010000024.1, forward strand.
GAAGGAGATTGTCCGCACGATATGCTTTGCTTTAAGGATTACGACGAAGGCATGCAGTATGCACGTAATCAAGGTAAGCCAGTCATGATTGATTTCACAGGATGGGCGTGTGTAAATTGCCGGAAAATGGAAGACAATGTATGGAGCGATCCGAAAGTTCTAAAGAAATTGTCTGAGCAGTATGTGTTGATTTCGTTATATGTCGACGACAAGACGCCGCTTCCAACAGAACAGCAAACGGTCTCCGCGACTACCGGACGGAAGATTCGAACAACAGGCAACAAGTGGAGCGACTTGCAGGCATCCGTTTATCAGACCAACTCCCAGCCCTATTACGTTTTGCTTGACAACAATGGAAAATTGCTGGCACAGCCGCGGGGTTACACACCGGATATAACAACGTATACTGCGTTTCTGGACGAAGGATTGTGTCGTTATGAAAAACGGAAATAGTTTGGCTCCTGATCTTGCATCGAAAAAAGCTTTACTCGTTAGCAGAAGTACGCATCAACCATACTATAGGACCGCTTCACCGTTGGACGTAATCATCATTAGTTTAATTCAGTTTACCATTTAGATGCAACGTAAATTCGTCACTAACCTTGCGCTGGTACTATCGCTGAACCTGTTGATCAAGCCCTTTTGGATTCTGGGGATTGATCGTGCGGTTCAGAACGCTGTAGGTACGGAGCAATACGGTTTCTATTACGCCATCTTCAATTTCTCGTTTTTGCTAAACATCTTATTGGACCTTGGGATCACCAATTTCAACAATAAGAACATTGCACAGAACAACCATTTACTTTCCAAGCATTTCGCCAGTATTGTAGTTCTGCGCATTTTGTTGGCGATTGCTTTCACCATCATCACCTTGGCGGGCGGATGGATTATTGGCTATACGCCTGATATGATGAAGATGTTGGCTGCAGTCTTGTTTAATCAGATACTTATCTCCTTCATTCTCTACCTGCGATCCAACCTGGCGGGCTTGCATCTCTTTAAAACTGACAGCATGGTATCCGTATTGGACCGGCTGATTATGATTGTTATCTGCGGCTTCTTATTATTGACCCACTCCAAACCCGGCACCTTTCAACTTAAGTGGTTCATCTATGCCCAGACCGCCGCTT
>CANIAS010000025.1 GCA_947465495.1 Candidatus Pollutiaquabacter sp.
GAGGATTACTTTCTATACCCGAAACCTCCGACTATCTTCGTACCATGTCCTGCTACCACGTCATAGGAATCATGTCTGGCACCTCCCTCGATGGATTAGACCTGGCCTATTGCCGGTTTGATTACCAGGAAAAATGGACGTACCAAATCCTGGTGGCTGAAACTATCACCTATCCTGCTGAATGGGATCTGAAACTACGATCCTTACACCTACTTTCTGGCGAAGAACTTTTAAAGGAGCACGAATCATACGGAACTTATATTGGACAGTCGGTTGCGCACTTTATGCAACGCCATCATGTCTCCGCTGATTTTATTGCCTCGCACGGGCATACGGTTTTCCATCAACCGCAGAACGGTTTCACCTTTCAGGCAGGCGACGGAGCCGCCATTGCGGCCGCTTGTGGTTTGCCCGTTGTTTCTGATTTCCGATCAGCCGATGTCGCTCTTGGCGGACAAGGAGCTCCGTTAGTTCCGATTGGCGACCGACTCCTCTTCAGCGACTTTGGCTTCTGTCTAAACCTTGGAGGCATCGCCAATATTTCCTTTGAGAAACAAGGCCAACGGGTTGCCTATGATGTATGCCCCTGTAACTTACTTTTAAATTATCTCGCACAAAGGCTTGGAAAATCATACGATCGAGACGGAGACATCGCCGCCACTGGAAAAATAAATCCTCGTTTATTACAACAGCTTGACGACCGTGATTTCTATTCTAAGCCGTTTCCAAAATCATTGGGCAGAGAGGATATTGAGCAGGACTTTTTACCCTTGTTGGATGCGGAGACCACCGTTCCGGACCTGTTAGCTACCGTTTGTGCACACATTGCCAAGCAAGTAGCACGTTCGATACCTGCCGTTGCCACCGGACGAATTTTAGTAACCGGAGGCGGTGCATTCAACACTTATCTGCTAGCATGCATCCGCGGTGCATGTGCTGTTGAAATTGTGTCAGGAAGTCCGGACAAGATCAATTTTAAGGAAGCTCTTATTTTTGCTTTTCTGGGCGTACTACGGTGGCGAAACGAAAACAATGTACTGTCGAGCGTAACCGGTGCTACCAGAGACCATTGTTCCGGTTCGATCGACCTTCCCTGATTGGATCTTCTTCCCGCAATTTTACCGCTTTTCAGGCTCGTAAAACATACCTTCACGTTAGGTGTTATAGATGGTCTACTACCAGGTTTTAGAATTTGCCTATTACCATCGCATGTAGTAGCTTCGCTTCCCGTCAACCATTGACGGAATTTCTCAAATACAATTAATAATCAGTCAATTACCTTAAGAATAGACCACTATGCATTTCGAACTTTCCGAAGAACACCTGATGATCCGTCAAGCAGCCCGTGATTTCGCGCAAAACGAACTCAAACCGGGCGTCATTGAGCGCGATGAACACCAGAAATTTCCTGCCGAGCAAATCCGCAAAATGGGAGAGTTAGGATTCATGGGAATGATGGTCAGTCCGGAATATGGCGGAGGTGGTATGGATACGGTTTCCTACGTATTAGCCATGGAAGAAATCTCAAAAGTCGATGCTTCCTGCTCAGTGGCGATGTCGGTGAATAATTCATTGGTGTGCTGGGGATTGGAAACTTTCGGCACAGAAGATCAGAAACGCAAATATTTGGTGCCGCTCGCTAAAGGTGAAATCATTGGTGCCTTTTGTCTTTCCGAACCGGAAGCTGGGTCTGATGCAACATCACAGCATACAACGGCCATTGATGCCGGCGACCATTATGTATTAAACGGAACTAAAAATTGGATCACGAACGGATCCTCTGCATCGGTATACCTGGTCATTGCCCAAACGGACGTAGCGAAGGGCCACAAAGGCATCAACGCATTCATCGTTGAAAAAGGCTGGGAAGGATTCACCATTGGACCTAAAGAAAATAAGATGGGAATCCGCGGTAGCGACACACACTCGCTGATGTTCGCCGACGTAAAAGTACCGAAAGCGAATCGCATTGGCGAAGACGGTTTCGGATTCAAGTTTGCGATGAAGACGCTTACGGGCGGTCGCATTGGTATAGCTGCTCAAGCCCTTGGCATAGCGTCGGGAGCGTATGAACTGGCCTTACAATACTCCAAGGAGCGCAAAGCCTTTGGCAAGACCATTTCCGAACATCAAGCCATCCAATTCAAATTAGCTGACATGGCTACTTCGATTGAAGCAGCCCGCTTACTGACGTTGAAGGCTGCCTGGATGAAAGATCACCACCTGGATTACGGACTTACTTCTTCTATGGCAAAATTATTCGCTTCACAAGCGGCAATGGATATCACGACCGAAGCCGTTCAGGTGCACGGAGGATATGGTTATGTCAAGGAATTCCACGTCGAGCGCTTGATGCGTGATGCTAAGATCACACAGATCTACGAGGGCACGTCCGAAGTACAGAAAATCGTCATCTCCCGTTCTATCTTGGGTAAATAAACGCTTCGATGAACATTGCCCGGAACAAACTTCTATTCTTCCTGCTGGCAGCCACCATTACCATCGGCTGTATTCCGCAGAAAGAAGTGGTTTATTTTCAGGGGCTGATTCCGGCGTTATCACAAGCAGATTCGTTTCAGCTGCGGGTTTATCCTGGCGACATTCTCGCCATCAATATTTTCACCACACATACTGAGGCATATCCGTACCTGGCTGTTCAGGCCGATCGTCCGAGCAGTGATACCCGATCTGTGTATGAGAAAGGATATATCGTTCGCGACAGCGGTATCGTTACACTCCCGCTCGTAGGCACTGTTACGCTGAACGGATTGACACTCAAGGAGGCCTCAACCGTCATTGAACAACGCTTTCGCACTTACTTTGACGATCCGATTGTGACGGTGAAAAAACTAAACTTCAAAATCACCGTCTTGGGAGAAGTGAATAAGCCGGGGCTTTACACCATGATGAATGAGCGAACCACCTTGCCGGAGGCTTTAGGTATGGCAGGAGATTTATCGCAATTTGCTGACCGTACGAACCTTCGCATCATTCGCTCGGAGAACAATACTTCCCGGGATTACACCGTCGACATCACCCATGCATGTTCGCTCACATCCGATGTTTATTACCTGCACCCTGACGACGTCATCTACGTTTCTCCAAATCGCAAACGCGCCTTTCAAAACGTCAGTCCGACCGTTCTCGTCTTCACGTCCATCATCACTACCGCTGCCGTACTGATTACTGCCATGGTAGCCGTATCCAGGTAATCATGCGACAGCACACCGACCCCAAAACGAGGAACGATGACGAAATCGATTTGAGGCTGCTTTTCCAGAGTATCCGCAGCAAATGGCATTACTTTTTAATCTCCTTTTTAGTATTCGGATCGTGCGCCTTCCTATACGTGAAATTCACGCATCCGGTATACGAGGCCAGCAGTACCGTTTTGATCAAGGATACCAAAAACGGGAGTAAGAACATTGAAGACATTCTTTCGGGCGATTTATTCGGCAATTCAAAAAACGTTGCCACCGAAATCGGCATCCTTCGTTCCCGTTCTGTCTTGAAAGAAGCCTGCGACGAACTGAATTTAAGTGTCAGTTATTTTGAAGGTGGGTCATTTTTTAAACAACCCATTTACAAATCCGCACCATTTCGTGTAAACGCTCTTCAAATCACCGACGGCATTTACGATGAACATTTCCGACTCTCATTAATTGATAGCGTATCCTTTAAGCTGGAATTTGACGCTGACAATGCTACGTTAGGCGCATACGCCTATTCGGCAACGCATCGGTTTGGGCAAACCATTCTCACGCCAAAATTCAGCCTTGTTATCGATCGTGTGGACTCCACGATTGCGAACCCGCACGCCGATCAATACACCTTCCAACTCAACTCCTACAACACCCTCTTTACCTACTACTCGGAAAAAATGAGAGCCGAGCCGATGAATAAGGATGCTACCATCGTCGAAATATCGGTTCAAGATCAGGTGAAAGAACGTGCCGTTGATTTTCTGAATGCGCTGGGACGAGCTTATATTAATCAGGACGTGAAAGACAAATCGTCGGTTGCCGGACTCACGCTGAAGTTTGTTGACCAACAGCTCGAAGAGATCAGTAAAACATTAAACGCCACCGAGCAGGAATTGCAACGATTCAAAGAGGAAAAAGGAACGGTTAACCTGAGCGAAGAATCAAAAGCATACATAGAACGAGTTACCACCATTGATGCTGATCGGGCAAAGGCAGAGATTGAATTGAAGTCGTTGGACAACCTTTATGCCTATGTCATTAGCAATCGCAACCTGGAGCAACTCGCACCGTCCAGTCTAGGCTCACCGGACCCATTGCTGGTCGAGCTCATCACCCAACTGAAGCAGTTGCAATCGAAACGCAGAACGTTAAAAATCGGAAGCAGCGACAACTCTCCAGCCTTACGTGCCATTGATGAACAAATTGACGAAACGAAAAATTCGCTCGTCGAAAACATCCAATCGCTTCGAAACCAAACACGCGTTAGCCTAACCACCATTCAAGGTCAACTGGCCGGTTACGAAGGCAGCATCCGCAAGATACCAAACATCGAACGCGAACTTCTGGGTATTCAACGTAATTTCAGTGTCAACGAGAATATCTATCTCTACCTCTTGCAGAAAAAAGCGGAGACTGGCATTGCCAAAGCAACCGCAGTTTCTGACAATAAAGTGCTGGACGATGCGATAGCCAACGACATCCCCGTCATTCCTAACAAGAAAGCCGTTGCCATTATCACGTTGATGATGGCCTTCATCCTACCTTTGGTATTGGTCACGCTGCAAGCGTATGTTAAAAACACCATCAGCAATCGAGAGGATGTCGAAAAACTAACCAAAGTTCCGATCATCGGAGTAGTAGGTCATCACATTAGCAACGAGCGATTGGTGGTTGCAGGGAAACCAAAGTCGGCAATTGCTGAAGCCTTCCGATCCATTCGTGCCAACTTAATGTTTCTTGGGCTTGCTGACCAACACAAGATTGTACTGGTCACTTCGTCAGTAGGCGGCGAAGGAAAATCTTTCACAACACTGAATCTTGCAGCTGTGCTAGCCTTACAACACTACAAGGTGATTATTGTCGGCATGGATTTACGCAAGCCGCAGTTATTCCAGGACTTCGCCATCAACAACGACCAAGGCGTCAGCAATTTTCTGATCGGGCAACTGACGTTGAACGAGGTAATCCGTAAAACGAATGTAGATGGATTGGACATCATCCCAGCCGGGCCGGTTCCTCCAAATCCTGCAGAGCTGTTGGCCAAAAAGCAAGTTCAGGATCTACTCTCCGAACTCCGAACACGGTACGATTACATCATCATCGACACACCGCCGGTTGGCATAGTGAGTGATGCCATGGTATTGATGGGACAAGCAGACATCAACTTGTTCGTGGTGCGGGAGAATTATTCCAAGAAGGATTATTTAAAAACCATAAACGATCTTCATACAGCCGGAAAGGCTAAAAACCTTTGCATTCTGCTAAACGATGCTGGTGCCAACCTGAGGTACGGATATGGGTATGGATACGGGTACGGATACCACGGTTACGGGTATTATGACGAAGACCAACGACGTCGGAAAAAAGTATTTCCTAAGATCTTTTCTAAAAATTGACTGGGCGTTCATCCGTGGCACGCGGACGTACAAAATTTACAGCGCCTCTAGAATACGCTCCATTTTCGTACTGCGTGAACCTTTGATCAATACGGTAGCATCGGTCCATGGATGAACTTTTACCCACTCCGCTGCTTTAACCGAATCTTCAAAATGAACCGCATTTAACAGCGATAGGTATTTGCCAAAATTCTTACCAACCAGTACCACTGAATGATACGATCCACGTGCGATTAATCGCACGATGCGTTCGTGTTCAGCATCGCTTTCGTCGCCAAGTTCTGCCATATCACCCATACAAATCACTTTTCGATTTCCAGTTGTAGCATTGAAATTGTTTAACGCCGCTTCCATGCTGGTAGGGTTTGCGTTGTAAGCATCCAAGATAATGGTATTCGTGCCACGTTGAACAAGCTGAGAACGACTATTGTCTGGAACATAGGCAGCAATAGCCGAATCGATATCGGCCGCCGCAACGCCGAACCGATTACCAATGGCGATGGCTGAAAGAATATTTTCAAAATTATACACCCCCACTAACTGTGTACGAATCTCGCCACTGTTAGATCCACATCGCCATTCGACATGCAGGAATGGATGTTCGTTGACCAGGCGACCGCTGCATTCAAATCCATCATCGGTTCCATACCGGAACACATTCGTCAACTTCCGTTGTGCCACCATCGATGTAAGGTGCAGATTATCGCCGTTGAGAAAGACCAATCCGTTGTGCGAGAGGAGATGATCGTACAACTCTCCTTTGCCTCGTTTAACACCTTCAAATCCTCCAAATCCTTCCAAGTGTGCTTTGCCGACATTGGTGATTAGTCCGTAATTCGGTTCTGCATAAGTGCAATAGGATGAAATTTCCTGTTGATGATTCGCCCCCATTTCCACAACTGAAAATTCAACATCGTCGGTAATGGAAAGCAAAGTCAGTGGTACACCGATGTGATTATTAAGATTCCCTCGTGTAGCTAATGTGACAAATTTTTTGGCTAGCACAGCGCGCACCAATTCCTTCGTAGTCGTTTTCCCGTTGGAACCGGTGATGCCGAGGACCGGAATCGTTAAACGCTTGCGGTGATGATGTGCGAGTGATTGCAAAGCGGTAAGTACATCCGGGACAAGCAAGCATCGATCGCTGAAAACAGCATCGGACTCATCGACAATTGCATAAGCCGCACCCGCTTCAAGGGCCTGTTTGGCGAATTGATTGCCATTGAAAGTGGGGCCTTTGAGCGCAAAAAACAGGCAGTCACTTTTCAGGGAACGGGTATCGGTACAGATCGTCCGGTGCCTAAGAAAGATGTCGTATAACGCAGGAATGGAAATCATGGTGCAAAAATAAGGGTCGGCAGCTTGTCAGTCTATTGTAACTAAAAAGGTTATCCACGCAGGGATGCGCAACAAGGGAAGTAAGGTGGGCAAACTAAAGAATTAGGCTCCGGCAATAAGAGTATTACATCCTGTTTTTCAGCTACTTAAAACCCAGCGGAAGTCTTTTCAACAATCCACCGTGCTGTTGTAAAATGAGCCATAGAAATACTACCTTTGCGTCCGCAAAACTGAAACCTTATAACTGCTATAAAATCGCATGGCAAACACCGGTAAAATCACCCAGATCATTGGGCCAGTTGTAGACGTCAGCTTCGAAGGCGTCACGCTACCAAACATTTTGGACGCTTTAGAAATCGATCGTCCGGGCAATACGCCCATCGTCATGGAAGTTCAACAGCACATCGGCGAGGACACCGTTCGCGCCATCGCGATGGACTCCACCGACGGCCTCACCCGCGGAACGGTTGTACGCGCCATGGGAACTCCTATTCTGATGCCTGCAGGTGACGCTATCAAAGGCCGCCTGTTCAACGTCGTAGGCGATGCCATCGACGGTATTGGAACGGTCTCCAAAGAAGGTGGTGTTCCAATTCACCGCACGCCTCCTCGATTTGAAGATCTTTCTACCGAATCAGAAGTACTTTTCACAGGAATCAAGGTCATCGACCTTATCGAACCTTATTCAAAAGGTGGTAAGATTGGTCTGTTTGGTGGCGCCGGTGTAGGAAAGACTGTATTGATCATGGAATTGATCAACAACATTGCAAAAAGTTACGCAGGTCTCTCGGTATTCGCCGGTGTCGGTGAGCGTACCCGCGAAGGAAACGACCTTCTTCGTGAAATGATCGAATCGGGCGTTATCCGTTACGGCGAAGAGTTCAAACACAGCATGGAAAGCGGTGGTTGGGACCTTTCGAAAGTCGACAAAAACGAACTTGCTAAATCACAAGCTACCCTGGTGTTTGGTCAGATGAATGAACCTCCTGGAGCGCGCGCACGCGTGGCTCTTTCAGGACTGACCGTTGCTGAATACTTCCGTGATGGTGATGAAAAATCAGGCGGTCGCGATATTCTTTTCTTCATCGACAACATCTTCCGTTTCACCCAGGCTGGTTCTGAAGTATCTGCGTTGCTTGGCCGTATGCCATCCGCTGTAGGATATCAGCCTACCCTGGCCACCGAAATGGGATTGATGCAAGAACGTATTACGTCTACTAAACGCGGCTCTATCACCTCCGTTCAGGCTGTTTACGTACCAGCTGATGACTTGACCGATCCAGCTCCAGCTACCACCTTTGCTCACCTTGACGCCACTACGGTATTGAACCGTAAAATCGCTGAGTTGGGTATCTACCCAGCTGTTGACCCGTTGGATTCTACCTCTCGCATCCTCACCCCTGCGATCGTAGGCGCTGAGCATTACAATACTGCTCAACGCGTGAAGATGATCCTGCAGCGCTACAAAGAACTACAGGACATTATCGCCATTCTTGGAATGGATGAATTGTCAGACGAAGATAAGCAGGTTGTACACCGCGCGCGCCGCGTACAACGCTTCCTTTCCCAGCCATTCAACGTTGCTGAACAGTTCACTGGCTTGAAAGGTGTAATCGTTCCAATCGAAGAAACCATTCGTGGTTTCAACATGATCATGGACGGTGAAGTCGACGAGTATCCAGAAGCCGCCTTCAACTTGGTGGGCACCATCGATGACGCCATCGAAAAAGGCAAGAAGTTATTGGCAGAAGCGAAGTAAAAACCGTTCAATCTTTAATGTTCAAAGTTCAATAATTCCAAGGTGAACTTTAACATTAAACATTGAGCTTTTAACGAACAAAACAATGCTCCTCGAAATTATCACTCCCGATAAGAAAATCTATGCTGGCGACGCCATTTCTGTTTCAGTTCCTGGAACCGATGGCCGCTTCCAACTACTGAACAGCCATGCCCCAATCATCTCCACCTTGCTGAATGGCCAGGTAAAAGTGAAAGACAAGGAAGGCGAAAAGATTTTCGACGTGAAAGGCGGAGTAATTGAGAACCTTGAAAACAAGGTAATCATCCTCGCCGAGGCAGTTTAATCTTGACCATTTATCATCGGAACGCCGCTTCGAAAGGAGCGGCGTTTTTTTTATGCATTACTGTGCATGCTGTAGCCGTTGAACTTCTACTTTTTATTTGTACCATTAACTGTTGAATCACGGAAGCATTCACAGGATATCCCTTCAAGCAAAATCTCAACATGGAAAAATCTAAAATCGACCTTTTTCTCCTCATGAACGCGGACAATTTTCACCCGCAAGACCTGCTATCCATAAAGGATCGATTAGAAAGCATTCCTGATGATAAAGCATTCATCGTACAAACCATATCCTTACAGAAACCCGATTTCATTCTAATCATCGCCATCGTGTTGGGTTGGGAACGGTTCTGGCTGAACGATGTCGTACTTGGCGTCATCAAAGTTATAACCTGTTATGGCTGCGGATTGTGGTGGTTGATTGATATTTTCACGGCAAAATCTAGAGCCAGGACCTACAACTTCAAAAAATTCATTCAGGTCACTTCGTTCATCTGACAATGTTCATCCGCGGGGAAATTCCTGTATGGAAGCACATGGGCCGTGCAGTTTTATTCGTTGCGCCACTGTTCCTTTTCCTGTTGCCAAACGAACTGATGCGCGAAGAGAACAGCATCTGCCTATTTAGGAATCTGACTGGTAATACTTGCTACGGTTGTGGGTTGACTCATGCGTTGGCCGCATTGCTGCACCTCAAATTACAGGAGGCTTGGGAATACAATCACCTGGTGATGGTAGTGGCCCCCGGACTAGCTTACATTTGGATGAGGAATATGCATCAACTTACCAACTCCTGGTTTCGTAAATCAAGCGACTGATTGCTTGGGTAGCTTTCGGAGTTAATTTATCCGAAACAGTGAATTACCGCTTATAGTGAATCTCGATCCTTCATCATTCGAATTATATTTGCCCCTAACTAATTTCAATCGCCATGCAAAAATACTACTTGCTGATCTTTTTTTCTTTAGCCTTCTTTTCCTGCAACCGTTTGGACGATACTTCAGTCACCCCGCCCGATGGCGAAGTGCTGCAATCCAAATCTACTATCGTTACTGCCCCAGACCAACCGCTCCTGTCGCGTAATGATTTGGACCAACTTATTACTGACCATATAACGCAACAGGGAAATCTGAATTGGAAAGATGTTGACCTTCGGGTAATCTGGAGCGCAGCATCAACCAACCATCAAATCGTAGTAGGCTATCAACCGGCCGATGTAACTGATGCAGATAAAATCTTGCACCAAATCGACGTCAAAACCTTAAAATGGAAAGCTGTGCATGATGCCCTATTGAAACGGATTGTGAACTTATTGCAATCCAAAGGAAAAAGCGTTACACAGCTAGAAATCGTGGTGGAAGATGATCCGGTGCTACCCGTACTGGTGTTGAGTGTGGATGATAAGGATGTGATTACCGATCTCTTCAACCTGAAAAATGTCCGTTACGTAGAGCCCTATGGCTACTGGCCCAACAACTGGGTCGCTCGCTCTTCTTCGGGATGCAACAGCTCGACCGAACCATTGAATGCCGCTGACTTGACCACCATCACACCAGGCTGCCAACTACCTTGGAACTATAACAGCTTGAATATTCCAACTGCCTGGAACACCACACAAGGAGAAGGGATTCGTATTGGCGTCATCGATGCGGGAATTAGTATTTCTCAACCACTTCTTGGCGCGCAATTCAACGACGGCATGAGTAATGTTTCTAGGACTATAACCGCCGACTATACCTTGGGAAATTCGGCCTACACCACCTGCACGCACGGCACTTCCATGTGCGGAGCTGCAGCAGGCCCGCGGAATACCCAGAATGCGACTACAGGTGTGGCCTATAAATCAGGACTGCATTTTATACGCGCATGCAACGATGTCGTGCTGGACGCGTCATCGGAATTAACAGGCACGAAAAACGCCTTGATCCGCATGGGCGACCTTTCAACAATTCGTGTCATCAGCATGTCGATCGGTACGCCTTTCGCCAGTGGGGCACTCAAAGATGGTGTTATCTACGCCTACAATAAAGGGAAACTAATCATGGCTGCGGCCGGCACCTCTTTCTCGTTGACAAGCTGGTGGGGCGTTATTTATCCAGCGGCATATTCGCAGTGTGTCGCCGTTACAGGCGTGAAGGAAAGCGGAACCACTTGCGCTACGTGTCACGATGGTAGCCAAGTAATGTTTACCGTACCCATGGAACGAACTACTAATTCCAACAGGAATTCGTTGTCACTTAATCCGTCAGGGTACAACGCGTCCTACATTGGAGGAAGTTCCATCGCCACGTCCACAGCGGCCGGTATCGCGGCATTGACCTGGTCGGTGAAGCCCACATTAACCAGTACGCAAGTCATAGACATCATGACCAGAACTTCTCAATTTTATCCTTCTCGTAATTCCACCAAAGGATACGGAAATTTAAATGCAGCTGCTGCTGTAACACTTGCTACGACGTATTGATTCCAACTTAAATGAATCAGGAATAAACCTTCATTAAGGATTTACACAACGATTAAAAACAATTATGAAAATAACAGGCCATATCATCGACCCGCTTCACCGTCGCCGTTTTTCAGGAACGGTAGAATTCCAGGATGGCATAATTACCGCCATCCACGAACACGAAGTCACGGAAGTGCAATACATTCTTCCAGGTTTCATTGATGCACACATTCACATCGAAAGTTCGATGCTGACACCGTATGAATTTTCCAGAATGGCACTACCGCACGGCACAGTAGCAACCGTCAGTGATCCGCACGAGATCGCCAACGTATTGGGCATGGAAGGCATTCGCTACATGACGGATAATGCAAAACGTTCGCCGTTGAAATTTTACTTTGGTGCCCCATCATGCGTACCGGCCACCACCTTTGAAACATCAGGAGCTACCATCACTGTCAATGACATAGACGAGCTTTTCAGGTTGGATGGTTTGATTTATCTGGCCGAAATGATGAACTACCCAGGCGTTTTACACCGCGATCCGTTAGTAATGGACAAAATCGCAGTGGCACAGAAATATGGACGAAAAATAGACGGCCATGCTCCCGGTCTCCGCGAGGACGATGCCGCTCATTACATTGACGCTGGTATCAGCACCGATCACGAATGCTTCACCCTACAAGAAGCCATTGACAAGTTGAAGCACGGCATGAAAGTAATTATACGCGAAGGATCCGCTGCGAGGAATTACGAAGCACTCATACCGTTGATGGACGAACATGCTGCGAATTTGATGTTTTGTAGTGACGATAAGCATCCGGACGATCTTGAACTTGGTCATATTAACCGACTTGTCAGTCGTGCCGTCAAAGACGGATACCAACTAATTGATGTACTCAGAGCCGCTACCGTAAATCCTGTAAAGCATTATGGACTTGACGTTGGGCTTTTGCAAGTGGGTGATTCAGCCGATTTCATCGTTGTTAGCGACCTTACTGAATTCAACGTTTTGAAGACCTTCATCAACGGAAACTGTGTTGCTGAACATGGAAGCTCCATGTTGCCAAAAGGCAAGCACCCGATCATCAATCATTTCAATTGCTCGCGCAAGCAGCCCGTCGATTTCAAAATCCCAGCGCATGGCAATATGATCCACCTCATTGAGGCTTTAGATGGACAATTGATCACCCTCAAGGTTACTGAGAAAGGGATGATTAAAAACGGCTTTATCGAATCAGACCCTTCAAGAGACCAATTAAAAATCACCGTGGTGAACCGTTATAGCGACACTACGCCAGCCATGGGGATGATCAAAAATATAGGACTAAAACGCGGCGCAATTGCATCTACTGTTGCTCACGATTCGCACAACATCATTGCAGTAGGATGTTCTGACGAAGACATCTGTCGCGCGGTAAACTTATTGATTCAACACCAAGGAGGACTGTGTGCCATCGATGGAAAGGAAGAAGTGGTATTACCATTACCCATTGCGGGATTAATTTCCGACGAAGACGGAATTAGCGTTTCACACGCGTATTCCACACTGGACCGGAAGGCGAAAGAAATGGGTACCACACTTCGTGCCCCCTACATGACGCTTTCGTTTATGGCATTGTTGGTCATACCTGAATTCAAAATGAGTGATCTTGGATTATTTGATGCCGTCCATTTTCGTTTCGCCAAACTTTCCGAAGCCGAATAGTTACCGAACAGTATTCACCATCGTTACATACGTTAAAAAACAAAGAGGGCCAGGAAATTTCCTGACCCCCTTTATAGTTACACAAAGACGAAAATCGCCCGTTACATCTTAGTAACGATAAGCGTCGTTCTTGTAAGGACCTTGTTGTTGTACGCCAATATATTCTGCTTGCTCGTTAGAGAGCACATCAATCTCGACACCGATTTTCTTCAAGTGCAGACGAGCAACTTTTTCATCCAGCTGTTTTGGCAAGGTGTAGACTTTATTCTCATACTTGCTAGCGTTCATCCAAAGCTCCAACTGCGCCAATGTTTGATTGGTGAAGGAATTGGACATAACGAAGGAAGGGTGACCCATGGCACAACCAAGGTTAACCAATCGACCTTCAGCAAGTACAATAATGTCTTTTCCGTCTACGGTATATTTGTCGACTTGAGGCTTGATAGTATCCTTGCTATTGCCGTAATGGTTGTTTAACCAGGCCATATCGATTTCGTTGTCGAAGTGTCCTATGTTACATACCACCGCATTGTGCTTCATCGCTTTGAAGTGACGATCGGTCACGATGTTTACGTTTCCGGTAGCGGTGACAATGATATCCGCTTCTTTCACCGCATCGTCCATTTTCTTCACTTCGTATCCTTCCATGGCAGCTTGCAATGCACAAATTGGATCAATTTCAGTTACGATGACACGTACTTTAGAGTCACGCAGAGAATCGGCAGAACCTTTACCGACATCTCCAAAACCAGCAACAACAGCCACTTTACCGGCCATCATTAAGTCAGTAGCACGACGGATTGCATCTACGAGCGACTCGCGGCAACCGTATTTATTATCGAATTTAGATTTGGTAACGGAGTCATTCACGTTGATGGCAGGCAATGGTAAAGTGCCATTCTTCATACGCTCATACAAGCGATGCACACCCGTAGTCGTTTCTTCAGAAAGACCTTTGATACCGGAAACTAATTCAGGGAATTTATCCAACACCATATTGGTTAAGTCACCACCATCATCAAGAATCATGTTCAAAGGCTTGCGATCTTCACCAAAGAAAAGCGTCTGCTCAATGCACCAGTCGAAAGACTCCGCATCCATTCCTTTCCAGGCATAGACAGAAATACCAGCCGCAGCAATAGCCGCAGCAGCATGATCTTGTGTGGAGAAAATGTTACAAGAAGACCAAGTGACTTCAGCTCCCAATGCAACGAGCGTTTCAATCAGAACAGCCGTCTGGATGGTCATGTGCAAGCAGCCTGCGATACGAGCACCTTGGAGCGGCTTCTTAGCACCATACTCTTCACGGAGAGCCATCAATCCAGGCATCTCATCTTCTGCCAATTTGATCTCTTTGCGACCCCATTCGGCCAAGGAGATGTCTTTAACTTTGTATTTTACGAAATTGTCTACGGCTGTTTGTGCCATTGGTATTGGGTTTAAGTGGTTGATTATCTAGGTTTTCGATCTGCGAAGATACAATATCCAATCAAAAATTCAAAAAAACACCGAAAGGTTGTTTTTCATCGTGCACCACGTACATCGTATCTTGCCATCTATAACAACGCTACATGCCAATTGTTTTCCAAACGTCCGCACCCGACATTGACTGTTCACTAGCCGTTTGGGATTCCACCGAATCGCTTGAGCAGCTTATGGAGTTGGTTCACCTTACGGAACAGGAACGACTTCAATGGAATTCAATTACTAGCATTACCCGTCAGCGAGAATTCCTAACAGTGCGCGTCCTCTTGAAGATGTTGTCAGGTACCTATCGAACCATACTTTACGACGCCAACGGAAAACCCTCGCTCGACAATGGACACTTTATTTCCATTAGTCATTCTAAAAGTCATGTCGCCATCATCATTTCATCCACCCGGCAAGTAGGAATTGACCTGGAAGCGGCACGTCAAAACATCGGAGCCATAGCCCCGAAGTTCGTCAGCGAGGAAGAAAAAAAATCATTTGGCACTTGGCTATCTGATGAGGCATTGCACGTTATCTGGGGAGCCAAGGAAGTAGCATACAAGCTGTATGGCAAAGGTTCAGTTGACTTTAAAAAAGATCTTTTTGTGGAAGGCGCTAAAATCATTAGCGATGGCCGCATTTACGTAACCATCCAAAAAACAGACCTGAAAGCACGAATATCGGCTATGTACCGTCAACTAAACGGCTATATGCTCGTATGGGCTGAATGGTAAGACACGTTCGTCCTAATTTCGTTATCTTTGAAACGATGCTACGCCAGTTACAAGCTGCCAGATCAGAGGGGAGAAAATTATTCGCTCTACTGATTGACCCGGACAAGAACAACGAATCCTCTTTGAAGCATTCGGCACAATTGGCCGAGCAATCAGGCGTTAATTTTTTATTGGTTGGTAGCAGTCTTCTCATCGAGAAGGGCATCGAGCGTTGTCTAGACCACCTCCGCTCCCATTGCAAGCTACCTATCATTCTTTTTCCAGGAAACACACTGCAAGTGACCTCCAATGCGGATGCCATCCTTTTTCTATCCCTTATTAGCGGACGAAATCCGGAATTATTGATTGGACAGCATGTGATTGCAGCGCCCTTTATTCGCAAAAGCGGTATCGAAGCTATACCTACTGGATACCTGTTGATTGATAGCGGGGCACCTACCTCTGCTTCATACATGAGTCAAACATTGCCGATTCCGCATGACAAGGATGATATCGCTGCTGCCACATCAATGGCCGGTGAATTATTAGGCATGAAATTAATTTATCTGGATGCAGGTAGTGGCGCACGCATTCCCGTGCGCAGTAGCATGATTCAGAAAGTACGAAGCGCTATCGACTTGCCCATTATCGTTGGAGGAGGCATCCGAACACCCGAAAAAGTAACTGAATTGTTTCACGCCGGTGCGGACATGGTCGTAGTGGGAAATTCCATTGAACAATCACCTGAATTACTATTGGACCTGGCCGGAGCTGCCCGAAACTAGTACTCCTGAACTGCGGCCACAAATGAATTGTCTCCATTAAAAAGAAGGGCGATTGCTTCGAAAGGCATTGGCATTCTGTCCATAACGCAATTTAAAACGCCGGCTAAAATACGCCGGGTCTTTGAATCCAACCTTTCTGGAAATTTCTTGAATACTGTCAGGCTGAGTGCGGAGTAAAAAGAGCGCTTGCTGTAATCGCTGTTCTTCAATATAGTCTTGAAGATTTTTACCAGTGAGAGACTTGAAAAATTGTCCGACATAATCTTCGGAGACGTACGCTACACTAGCCAGCACTTTATTAGAAAGATCTAGTGAAAGGTGTTCCTGAACATATTTAACGATATCAGCCAACCGACGATCGGACAAGTATTCGAGGCGCTGTACAAATCCATCGTATTTCGGCTGACTGGCGATATAACGACACATGTGAATAATGATCTCTTCCATGTAATTCCGGATGATCTTGTCGCGCCCGAGCTTATCCTGTTCATTTTCCAACGCAATATATCGGATGAGATGCCCAAACTCAGTATCTGAAGTTAGTGGAAATGGAGGCATACCCAATACTTCAAAAAAGGGAATCGCATCGTAAATAAGCACATCAAAAGAAACCGATACGATAACTTCCTTTTTTCTGGAAAGATCAGAAAGTCCGCTGACCGGTCGGAAAATTTCCTGCAACGAATCCTTGTCTGAAAAACCAGCGGATGATACCGGCAGAAAAGTCCCTACTCCATGCCGAACGTGAATTGGATTTCCGGCAGGAAAAAAATAGAAACTATCAGGCTTTACGTCATACTCCTCTTTACCGGCAACCAAATGCCCACGATCGAGCAGTATGATGTGATTGTGCCTGTCAGAAGAGCCACGAACTTCCAATGGCTGAGATACTTCCCAATACGAAGCCGAATGGAAGTAAATGTGGAGGGAATCGATGAACTTGTTGAGTAGTGACACAGCGTGGTAATTGTCGCGTATTCTCAAAGCTAATCAACCGAACGCGTAAATACAATCTCTTCCTGAGATGGGTTTAAAATTAGTTGGTCGACGATTCCAATACGTCGATTTTGGTCATCTTTGCAGCTATGATATCAGCATGGATCATTCTTGGCCAGCCGCTCTCCCCACTGGAAATGTTGGGTGCATCTACTGGCATGGCTGGTGTTTGGCTGACGGTTCGCCGGTCGAAGTGGTGTTTTCCGATTGGCCTAATTAGCGTTGTGAGCTATGCCTGCGTATTTATTCAAGACGACATACGTTTATACGCCGATGCTTTACTGCAACTGATATTTGGCGCACTACTTATCAATGGCTGGCGCAGTTGGAGTAAAAAAAACAGCGCTGACAAAATATCACCAACGACCATGAACTACCTTGAATGGCGCTGGTTGTTTTTGGCGATTGTATTATCGACGTTTCTACTCGGCTACTTCTTCAGTAACTATACTGCAGCCGCTGTTCCTTGGCTCGACGCCACGTTGGCGGCTATTTCATTAGCTGCCCAATGGATGATCTCGTACCGAAAAAAGGAAAACTGGTGGCTTTGGATTTTTGTCAATGTCATTTACATTCCACTATACTACTTTAAAGATCTACCGCTCACCGCACTGCTCTACGGCGTTTTCCTGATTATGGCCATTCGTGGATGGTACGCATGGAATCGTGTAGAAATACCAGTAGTTAGTTCAAGGAATAAAAAAAACTGCATCCGAATTGCCATACTGGGACCTGAATCGACTGGCAAGTCTATATTGGCCGAGTCTTTGGCCAAACATTTCCAAACATCGTGGGCTCCGGAATACGCTCGTAACTATTTGCAACAAAAAGTTGGCAAGTATTCGATAGACGACGTACTTCACTGCGCAAGGAATCAACAATGGAGCGAATCCGAAGCTATTGGCATAGCAAACGCTGTCGTTTTTTTCGATACCGAAATGATCAATTTCAAAGTGTGGCTGGAAGACCGATTTCAGCACTGCCCTGGCTGGATCTCTAAAAATTTGAATGAACGGTATGATTGCTATTTATTGACCGTACCGGACTTGCCCTTCGAAGAAGATCCGTTACGCGAAAACCCTCACCGTCGGGATCACTTATTTGCCTGGTATAAACACGAAGTGGAAAATGCTGGGATTCCTTATGCTCTAGTTTCGGGCGAGGGAAATATCCGTTTTGAAAATGCTTGTGACGCCGTCAACAAGTTTTTGGCAAATCATTAAAACGCTTTAGTACCGGAATAAATACCGCATTGAAAAACCAAAGTCAATGTACTCAGGTCCACGATTGATAAATTCATAATAAGGACACACATCGATGGCAAAGGAAAGTGGGATAGATTTCTTGATTTGATATTCCAGCTCAATGGTCGCATCCACGCCGGCAGAAATGACATCAGTAGTATAGTATTCTGGCTCTTTCCCGTTCTTCACCCGCTTGTAATAACCTCGTTCAGCCAAAGGAAAGAAACCTGCATGAGTTCCTGCGCCGACAATCAAGTCCAATGGTAATTGGATAATGGGTACTTTAAAAGGCACTTGCTTGATGGCGAAACCTTTGATGGTATAACCACCAGAAGCAATGTTGGTATAGTACCCATCAAGTTTTAATCCAGTCGAATTATCCGTATTCCAAAAATACTTAAAGGTGACTCCCGTGTTGAATTTACCCGCACGCCCACCGAATGCTGCGTAGTAGCGCTGAGCATTGCCGGTTTGAATCATTAAAACGAAGAGTACTAACAACCAACTCTTTTTCATAGACTCAAGGTACTAATTTTGACCAGTTCGAAAAACTGAACGACTAAACGATTCGCGAACAAATCCACCATGCAATTGTTTTAAAGTCCAATTGGTGAGGATTTGTATATCTTTGCCTTTCACTGGGGTGCCCGCCAAGCGCGGGCTGAGATCACACCCATCGAACCTGAACAGGGTAATGCCTGCGAAGGGAGGTTGGTTCAACATTGCGGCGCTTAGTGGCCCCGTGCTTTGCGCAATTGTATAACCTGTTATCATCCAACGATGAATTTTATTGCACGTACCTGTACACTGGCTGCTATTTGCCTGATTGCATCCTGCTATAACCTACTAGCACAAAACACCATTGACGGCCAAATTACGGATCGCAGCGACCGATCACCTATACCAGGAGTAGTAGTTAAAATTGCCAATTCCTTCGCTGCCACAATTACCGGACCGACTGGGCAATTTCATATGGACAAACTACAAGGCGACTCCGTCACCCTTGAGTTCTCTCACATTGCTTACCAAGACACATCAGTGAGAGTGTCGTTGAGCGCTGGTAATACATCCTTGCAATGGTCCATGTCTCCAGGAATCTATTTATCCAAAGAAGTAAACGTCATTGCCACACGTGCCAATGACCAATCCGCTATCGCCTACACGTCTATCAGCAAAGATGAATTAGACGTTGTCAATCTTGGCCAAGACCTTCCCATTCTATTACAACTCCAGCCTTCGGTCACAACAACCTCCGATGCGGGCAACGGTGTTGGGTACACGGGTCTGCGCATCCGCGGCAGTGATGCTACACGGGTGAATGTGACCATCAACGGAATTCCTGTCAACGACGCCGAATCACACCAAGTGTATTGGGTGGATCTACCGGATATTGCCGCATCGGTCGATAACATTCAATTGCAGCGCGGTGTTGGTAGTTCCACCAACGGACCAGGCTCTTTCGGCGGAAGCCTCAACATGCAAACAACCACCCTGCAACAGGAAGCTTTTACCGAATTAAATTCCTTCTACGGATCATTTAACACCCATCGTAATGCACTCAAATTTGGCACTGGACTACTGCATGAACGCTTCGCATTGGATGGACGGTTGTCCATCGTCCATTCAGACGGCTATATGGATCGAGCAACCTCCAATCTGCAGTCACTTTATTTATCAGGCGGCTATTATGGCGCCAAACAATCACTCCGTGCTGTGGTGATGATTGGTAAAGAAAAAACTTATCAATCGTGGTACGGCGTTCCGGAAGACTCATTGGCAACGAATCGCACGTTCAACATGGCTGGACTATATTACGACCGCAGTGGGCAGGTTCAGTATTACGACAACCAAACTGATAATTACAAACAAGACTATTATCAATTCTTGTATGCGCGTGAACTCGGGCACGACTGGTTGTTCAATGCCGCACTTTTTTACACGAAAGGAAAGGGGTACTACGAAGAATATGTGCAGGAACCCATGATCGATGGCGGCGGACTTGACCCCGACTCCATGACAGACAGTATTTATATTCAACCCGCACATATTCAGCAAAGGTGGCTAGACAACGATTACCGAGGCTTGGTTTGGTCGCTGCAACGCCAATTTGCGCAGGTAGATTTCACGGCAGGAGGAACTTTTTCCGCCTATAACGGATTGCATTTTGGTGAAATTATCTGGCAGAACTATACTATTATTCCGGAAGAACCCTATCGTTACTACCAGGACACCGCCAGCAAAAAAGACAATAGCGTATTTTTCAAAGCAACCTGGAATTTCCGCGAAGGATGGTTCTTGATGAGCGACGCGCAACTACGACACGTCAATTATACCTTTACGGGAAAGGATACGAATGGAAATCCACTGCCAGCGGAAGCACCGCTGACCTTCTTCAATCCGAAAGTCGGCCTCACCTACTCCCCCGACTCCAGAAATCGATGGTATGCATCTGCAAGTGTCGGCCAAAAAGAACCCACGCGAGAGGACTACCTCGCGTCGACTCCTAAATCACGGCCGCTGCCAGAACGGATGATTGATTACGAGTGCGGATATCGTTTTACTGGAAATCACATAAGCACAGGACTAAATCTTTACTGCATGGACTATGTCAGCCAATTAGTCCTGAACGGCAGCATCAACGACGTCGGCGAATACGTAAGAGAAAGTATTGGCGACAGCTACCGGACCGGCGTGGAGCTCGATGCCACGTGGGCACCGTCCAACCATTGGCAGGTGCAAGGCAATGTGACCATCTCACGTAATCGCATCAAAAATTACAACGACTACGTCTATGACGGTGCGTCCGGAAGTACAATCATGATAACATATGCAAACACCTCCATCTCGTTCTCACCGGAAATCATCAGCGGTGCAGTACTAACGTGGAAACCGGTGAAAGGCTTATCGTTTAGCCTGGCGAACAAATACGTCGGGCAGCAATTCCTGGACAACACGCAAAGCGACGATCGTGCCTTGCCAGCCTACTGTTTTCAGGACGTGCGGGTGGAATGGAGTCCGGTAGTGAAAAAAATAAAATCGTTTTCATTGCGCGGCGCCGTCTACAACGTGACTGACCGAAAGTACAGCACAAACGGATACACCTACGGCGGTAATTATTACTACCCACAAGCTGGCATCAACTTCATGGGCGGAGTGACGGTAGGGTTTTAATAAAAAGAAACGAAATCGCCGGAATCAGCCTGTTTGATGGCTTTATCGAAAGAGAATTTTGTCTATACTTATTCTGAAAACACTAATCCACTGACAGGTGAAATCCTCCACTCAATTCTTGCAATTGCAACTCGGCGACATATTCACTTTCGCCGACTTTACCACAATAGCATCAATATGAGCCTGCTGTTCATCTGAAAAAAGGATGCCACGTAATTCTAGTACTTTTAATTCTTGCAATCGACCAATATCATCCGGCACCTCTTCCAACTCGTTATCCCATAGCTCGAGGACTTCGAGCGAAGCTAGGTTCCCGATGGCGTTGGGTAGTTGACGTAGCAGATTGCGATTTAGTCCAAGGTATTTCAACTGAGTCAGTTCACCTATTGAATCCGGAAGATACGACAACCTGTTGTTTGATAAATTGAGATACGTCAATGAGGTCAAGGCTCCGATTCCTGGTGGCAACGTGTCGATATGAGTACGACTCAAATCAAGGTAGCGAAGGTTGGTCATTTGAAAAACAACAGCAGGAATCGAATCCAACCGCACGTTTTTCAAACTCAGTTTAAATACTTTCTCTGGAGCAATACTGGCTTCGGAGATGCTTCGATAAACGTGCGCTGTGTCAATGGACTCTTGTGCGGTTGCACGAAAAGCCAGAAGTAGCAAAAAACTATAAAGGGTAATTTGAAAAAGCGGCTTCATTCCTCTGTTAGAGAAACGTCAGGACAAGATTTTTGTTGCATTTACCCGGTCTTCTTCGAGTAGGATTTTCAACGACTCCAACGAATCTACCGAACGATCATCCCGGATACGCTCTTTTATACGCATGCAGACTTGTTTTCCATAGATTTCCTGGTCGAAATCAAAGATATTCACCTCAATAACACGACTGTTTCCATGGACAACGGGGCGCATTCCAATATATAACATTCCCTTGTACCAAAGTCCCTCGACCTCGAACATGACCGCGTAAATGCCATCTTTGGGCAACTGCTTGTAGTTCTCAGCCAATTGAATATTGGCTGTAGGAAAACCAATTGTGCGTCCAATACGATCGCCTTGAACGACGGTGCCATGAATGGTGAAGTCATGCCCCAGCAACCGATTGGCAACAACCATGTTTCCTTGTTGCAGCGCATGACGGATTTTAGTGCTACTGACCGCTACCTCATTGACATCCTGTTCGGGAATTTCTTCTAGTTGGAAACCATAGACCGATGCCATTTCTTCCAGATCCCTATAAGAGCCCTCCCGATTGCGCCCGAAATGGTGGTCGTAACCAATGACCAGTGTATGTAATCCAATGTTATTAACGAGCACGTCGCGCACAAATTCAGTAGCAGATAATCTGGAAAAATCCTTGTCGAATGGCTGAATGATCAGATGATCAATGCCAAATTCATTCAACAACTGCTTTCGCTCTTCCATGGTGGTAATTAACTGCAGTGAATTATCATCCGGCTGAAGCACCATGCGCGGATGCGGAAAAAACGTAAGAACAACTGTCTGCCCTCCTTCACGAACTGCTATTTCCCGCAAGCGTCGAATGATTTGCTGATGACCAACGTGAACACCATCGAACGTACCGATGGTAACAATGGCCTTAGATTGCCGTGGAAATGATTGGAGGGATGAATATACGTTCACAAAAGGCGAATTCAATGGCAAAAATACAATCTTCAGCTGACACCTGAGAATTTGAAGTATATACCAATTGATAATTGTGAAAACACCCGATTGTCAGTACTTTTGCGCCTCATATTAAATAACAATAACCATGTCAGGAAGTAAAATTACCATGTCGGGAGGTAAACTGGTTGTTCCCAGTGACCCCATTATTCCATTCATAGAAGGCGACGGAACAGGTCGTGATATCTGGAAAGCGTCAGTACGTGTTCTGGATGCCAGTGTGGCCAAGGCCTATGGCGGCAGCAAGCAAATTGTTTGGAAAGAAGTACTGGCAGGTGAGAAAGCCTTTAATCAAACGGGGAGCTGGTTGCCGGATGAAACACTGGCAGCTTTCAACGAATACATCGTCGGTATCAAAGGTCCGCTGACAACCCCAGTAGGCGGAGGAATTCGTTCGCTGAACGTAGCATTGCGTCAGATCCTGGACCTGTATGTTTGTCTTCGACCTGTACGTTGGTTTGAAGGTGTTCCATCACCAGTAAAGAATCCTGGAGCTGTTGATATGGTTATTTTCCGCGAGAATACGGAAGATATCTATGCCGGTATCGAATTTACCGCAGGATCCCCGGAAGCCAAAAAGGTGCTAGATTTTTTGGAAAAAGAATTTCCAAAAGAGTTCAACAAAATCCGTTTCGGCACTGAGACTAAAACCAACGACTTCCAAAAACTTTCCGGCTCCGATGAAGCAGGTCAATTGATGGTAGGACTGGGCTTAAAGCCTGTTTCAAAACTTGGCTCAGAGCGACTCATCCGTTCCGCGATTGAATACGCCATACGTCATCAACGAAAATCAGTAACGCTGGTGCACAAAGGCAACATCATGAAGTTCACCGAAGGTGCCTTCCGCGACTGGGGCTATGCCTTGGCCGAAAATATGTTCGGCGACAAAGTCTACACGTGGTCACAGTGGGAACGCACGAAAAAAGAGAAGGGTGAACCTGCCGCCAACGAAGAACAAAAAGCTGCCCTGGCTGCTGGTCGCATCCTGGTGAAAGACGCTATTGCTGACATCACCCTGCAGCAAATCCTTACCCGTCCGGAAGATTTTGATGTCATCGCCACACTAAATCTGAACGGCGACTACCTGAGTGATGCGCTTGCCGCACAAGTAGGAGGCATCGGTATCGCACCGGGTGCTAACATCAACTACGTGACCGGACATGCCATATTCGAAGCCACCCATGGTACTGCTCCGAAGTATGCCGATCAGGATAAAGTGAATCCGGGATCTGTCATCCTTTCCGGTGCGATGATGTTGGAACACCTCGGCTGGATCGAAGCTGCAAACCTTATTTATAGCGGTATGGAAAAAAGCATTGGCGCCAAACGTGTCACCTACGATTTCGAACGCCTGATGCAGGGAGCCACGCTGTTGAAATGCTCCGAGTTCGGCGATGAAATTATCAAGAACATGTGATGTTAATCACAATAATTTAAGTGTCATTCCAATACACAAGAGCCGGTTGCTTTGCAGCCGGCTCTTGTAGCTTTCACCTCAATCGTTACCTTTGGAGCATGCCAGTCATCGGTGCTTTAATCAAACAAGGACTTAAGCTCGGATCGCGTGTCCGACTGCGAGCTACTTCCCCCGAACTTCAGCAGCAAAAGGAGTTAAAAAAACTCTTAATGAAAGCGAAGGATACCGCATTCGGTAAGCACTATGGATTTTCTGAGATTCTGTCATCGGGAAGTCACGTAGAAAATTTCCAACAACGCATCCCTTTTCACAATTACAATTCGATCCATGATCAATGGTGGCACCGCTGTCTCAAGGAAGAAGAGAACGTCTGCTGGCCGGGTTATGTAAAATACTTCGCGCTTTCCTCGGGCACATCCGAGGCTGCAAGCAAGCATATTCCTGTAACGCGCGACATGATGAAATCGCTCAAGAAAGCGAGCATACGTCAAATACTAACATTGGGCAAATACGACCTGCCCGCTGAGTTTTTTGAAAAAGGAATTTTGTGGCTGGGCGGAAGCACCGAC
This sequence comes from Candidatus Pollutiaquabacter sp., assembly GCA_947465495.1. Lineage (GTDB taxonomy): Bacteria > Bacteroidota > Bacteroidia > AKYH767-A > 2013-40CM-41-45 > Pollutiaquabacter. The sequence goes on from CANIAS010000025.1 coordinate 25,235, forward strand.
TTGAAAAAACACGGCGGCTATTACGAAGGCGACGTGAGCGGCATTTCCGCACGGCGAGTTCCCATTTGGTTTCAACGCTATTACAAACCCGGGAAGAATCTCCGCCTGGAAAAAGATTGGAACCAAAAGTTGGAAGAAATTACGCGGCAAGCAAAAGACTGGGACATAGGCATCATTACCGGCGTGCCATCTTGGGTGCAATTACTCTTCGAAAAAATCATGGACCGTTATCAGGTTCAATCCATCCACGAAATCTGGCCAAACCTTCAGGTCTATGTGCATGGCGGTGTTTCGTTTGAGCCTTACCGAAAAACCTTCAGCCGATTCTTTTCCAAGAAGGTGCATTTCATTGAAGTCTATCCCGCCTCCGAAGGTTTCATCGCTTTCCAAACCGAACCGGACGTTCAGCACATGAAGCTGGTGCTTAACAACGGCATCTTCTACGAATTCGTTCCATTTAATGAACGTAATTTCAACAATAGCGGTGAACTACTACCAAATGCGGAATCACTGACTGTTTCTCAGGTGATAGCAGGTGTAGATTACGCCATCCTGTTGAGCACCTGTGCCGGCGCCTGGCGATATCTGATTGGCGACACCGTGCGTTTCACCCATGTTGAAAAAGCCGAACTACAAATCACTGGAAGAACCAAGCACTTTTTGAGTTTGGTCGGCGAGCATTTATCGGTCGATAACATGAACCGCGCGGTAGACCGTTTGTCAGGAGAGTTCAACGTCGATTTTTCTGAATTTTGTGTAGCAGGAATTCCCGCCGAAGGCTCATTCGCTCATCATTGGTATTTAGGCATCAACGGTGATGCACGACCCGACACCCAAGCACTGGCCAAACGCTTGGACGACTTGTTAAAGGAATTAAACGATGACTACGCCGTAGAAAGGGCATCTGCGCTGAAAGACTTACGCCTTGAACTGATTCCGGTAAATCATTTCTATGAGTTCATGACAAGTAACGGCCGATTAGGAGGACAGAATAAATTCCCGCGTGTCTTGAAATCAACACAACTGGAAGACTGGAAGTCGTTTTTAATAGGGAAGTAATTGCAAAAACCTGCACGGAGTTTTATAAAAATAACACGGGCAACTTTTGCCCAGAAAAAAAGCCCTTGAGATTCAAGGGCTTTTGCATTTGTGGACGCTACAGGATTCGAACCTGTGACCCCTACCCTGTCAAGGTAATGCTCTAAACCAACTGAGCTAAGCGTCCAAACGGGAGGCCGAAGGTAGAAAAAAAAGGAATTGAAGACAAACGCAGAGCTTCCAATTGCCATCTACATACACCGGTTCCACGCTGACAACAATATATGCCAGCCCGTAATCATCACACAGATTTTCAAAAAATACTCCAACTAATTTAACTTGATCAACACCCTCAGCAACATCTCTAAACCAAAACCAATGAGAATGATACCGGTGACGAGGTTCATGCGATGTATAACTTTATCATTCAAGACTCGCTTCAGGCGATTGGCACCAAGACATTTTAAAAAATCTGTACAAAACACGGTCAGTACTACACTCAGAAAAAACGCCAACTCGTCGATGCGGGTGTATTGTTCCCGCACTGAAACAATACCGACTACACTCAGCCAGAAAATCAAAACCATTGGATTGAGCGTGTTTAACATGAACCCTTTAAGTAAATACTGTGCGTGCACAGCTTTCTTCTGATCCTGAACATCTTTCACCTTGGTCTTTTTAAATGCCTGAAAAAGTCCAAAGATGCAGAGGACTGAGCCACCAACCAGCCCCATCGTCTCCTTGTGTTCATTCATCAGTTGCAGTTGCGAAGCGAAAACAAAACAAAAGACAATCAGAATAGAATCACTCAGAAAAACTCCGGCCGCTACGTGGATGCCAGCCTTCAAACCCTCCTGCAGACTCGTCTGCAGCAACGTAAAGAACACCGGCCCAAGCATAAAGGCCAACGCTAACCCGAAGGTCATCCCGCTAAGTATGGCTTCAATCATTGGAATCAAATATCTGTCTTTTTAACCGATTTCAAACCAATAACGGTCAACATAGACTACCAGTCAACCTCTTTTTTGTGTAAATTTGAAACTCGATTGAGCCAAAAACATGAAGAAAGTCAGTCCATTGTTGCAACTGGAAAATCCGAAAGGGTTTGCTACGCTGGATGAGAAGCTGCATACGGGACAAGCAGGCACTTGCGACCTTTTTATCCATGCTTGCGAAGGATCAATGACATTCTCCTTACTAGAACGGTCTTCTGGTAAATTTTTAGCGGCAGAGAACATACTGGAAGCACCTGAATCAAAATCAACATTCGCCGCCTTCTTGCGTCAATCCATCCAAGATAGCCAACTCTTTTCGCTCAAATACCACCAGCATTGCACCATCGCTGTTTCAAATTCATTTGCCACGTTGGTTCCTTCAGGTCTCTTGAAACAAGGCGATGAATACCGCTTCCTTCAGCTTTCAGTCAGCCGAGATGACCTGACTGCCGGTAGCTCTAAAGTAAATGGATTCGACCTGCAAGTCGCTTTTGGCATACAGCCAGAGATTCGATCACTGTTGCAGCAACTATTACCGAACGCCAAAATTTTACACGGACTACCTTCTCAGCTGGATTACCACTGGATGAATGCGGCCTCCACCAAGGGTCACTTCGCAACCGTTTGCGCTTATCCTGGACTCTTAACGGTCATTGTTTCAGAAGGAAAGAAACTGATTTTCGCCAACTCATTTCTACCACGCGATACTGACGAGGCTGTTTATTATTTATTAAATGTCTGCGAACAACTGGAGCTAGACCGTTCCATCATACCGATGGAACTCTACGGAACCACGTATACGTGCGAAGCACTGCAAGCAAGACTGCAACAGTACGTATCAAATTTGCATGCTACCAAAAGCATCGGTTTTGCAGAAATCAGTTATAAGTTGAAAGAACTTCCGGCAGCAGCATTGTTGCCGGCATTAGTCATTAGCTTGTGCGAATAATAGCAGGTTCACTTGGCGGCAGAATGCTTCACGCACCAGCTTCATTGCCGGTACGACCGACAACTGATTACGCTAAATCAGGATTATTCAACATCCTGGCAAATAGAATAGATTTTGACGGACTATCGGTCCTTGACCTCTTTTGCGGAGCCGGAGGAATCACTTTTGAATTCGCATCACGAGGAGCGAATGAAGTAGTCGCTGTTGACCGGTACCCGGGTTGCGTAAAGTTCATTCAGGAGTCAGCACGCAATTTCGAACTGAAGACTGTCCGAACCGTCAAATCCGACGTTTTTAAATATCTCAAAAACACGTCTAAACCATTCGACATTGTTTTCGCTGATCCTCCTTTCGACATGGAAGAACGTCTTAAACTGCCTGATCTTGTACTAAAAAACGGCTGGTTAAAACCTGGCGGATATTTTATCCTTGAGCACCCGTCCAAGGAGGACGACATGTATCAGGGTCCGGGCGTCGAAAACCGACGTTACGGAAATTGCTCGTTCGCTTTTTTTCAACACGAAGACGCAACAAGCGAACTATAACACGACTATCTTCGCACCTGCATTTTATGATACGCTATGAGTAAGAAAATCGCTGTATTCCCGGGCTCTTTCGACCCAATCACCAAAGGTCACGAAAGCATCGTTCACCGATGCCTTCCATTGTTTGACGAAATCGTAATTGGCATCGGATACAATTCGAATAAACACTACTTTTTTTCTCAGGACCGTAGGGAACATTTTATCAGCAAGACCTTTGAAGGAGACCCCCGGATCAAAGTGATGCATTATACCGGCTTAACCGTGAACTTTTGCAAGGAAATCGGCGCTAATTTCATCATCCGCGGCCTCCGCACATCTGCCGACTACGAATTTGAACGAGCGATTGCACAGATGAATCGCGCTCTGTTCGCTGATGTCGATACCATTTTTGTAGTTGCCGATCCTGCCTTGTCACACATCTCTTCTACCATTGTACGTGACATCCTTTTGTACCAAGGGGACGTTTCGCAATTTGTTCCAGCGGCAGTACACGTATAACCTACTAGCACTAACAAAAAACAATACTCTTTAGTGAGTTAGGGCCATCTCCAATACACTTCGAACTGATCGATAGGTATTTGCAAACACCGTATTGAGCACTTGTTGGGTAGTCATCCAGACTGCTTGTTCAATATCTTCTTCCAACTGCGGAACCAACGGTCGATCATCACTGCTTTGCATATAATACCAGTGAGTCTTTTTAAGGAAACGTTTTTTCTTTTCAACATACGTATGATACGTGACTGCAATGGGTGCACCCAACTGAAGTTGATTTATTCCGCACTCTTCTGTCACTTCGCGCAAAGCAGCATGCTCTGGAGTTTCGTCATAGTCCAGTTTACCTTTTGGAAGATCCCACTTACCGCGCCGAAAAATAACGAGTACTTCGCCCGCTTCATTGCGAACCACTCCGCCAGCAGCTATCGATAACGTGTAGAGGTATACAAAACGTTTCCAGGTAGCATCCGGATTTTCACACAAATACACCAACTCCATACTGATAGGAAGGTCATGCAGTCCGTCCAGCACTTCTTCTATCGAAAAGTCTGATTCACTGACCACGCGACAATTATCCAACATACTGATTTCCTCAGATGCTGAAATTGGAGCGAATCGCACGGGACGATCATCTATGTAAACTACGTGTTGCGCCATACTGTCAAAAGTACATAATCAGAAATTGTCATTAACTACTACAATCATTCTTTAGCCTAAAATCGTATCTTTGCAATATGTTGATGAAAGATGATACTGCACACACCATTGCTGATTACTTATTACAAGTAAAAGCAGTACGACTCCAACCGGAACAACCATTTACGTGGGCTTCAGGATGGAAATCTCCAATTTACTGTGATAACCGAGTAACGCTTTCTTATCCAAAGATTCGCACCTTCATCCGCCAGACATTGGTCAAGGCCATTGAAGAGAAATACGGGAAACCAGATGTGATTGCCGGAGTGGCGACAGCCGCCATCGCCCAAGGCGCGTTGGTTGCAGAAGCCATGGGGCTTCCCTTTGTGTATGTTCGCTCCTCGGCGAAAGACCATGGTCGTCAGAATCTGATTGAAGGTGAACTGAAAGCAGGACAATCTGTGGTTGTTATTGAAGATCTGGTCAGCACCGGCCAAAGCTCATTAAAGGCTGTTCAGGCACTTCGGGATGCAGGTTGCACGGTAAAAGGCATGATAGCCATCTTTACCTATGGCTTCTCCGTAGCGGAAGAGAACTTTAAAAAAGATCAATGTCCGTTAATCACCCTTTGCGACTATCCCGTGCTATTAGAAAAAGCACTGGAGACCAAATCCATTGAGGACCGTCATCTAGATACGCTTAAGCAATGGAGGCAGTCGCCTGAAACATGGGGACAGCTAACTTCACAGTTTGATCAGACCACTTCATGACAAGAATGTTATCTGACAAAGCAACGGTACAACAAAGTGCCGAATATGTTTTTAATTTCCTGTCGGACTTTAACAACTTTCAACGCCTGATGCCGGAACAGGTGACCAATTGGGAATCAACGACAACCGAATGTTCCTTTACCATCGCCGGCATGGCAACGTTGGGCATGAAGCTGACGGAGAAAACACCGAACTCAATCGTACGAGCTGTGCGAAATGGCAACGCTCCTTTTGATTTCACATTAACCTGCCAAATTGAAGCGCGAGGAAACGGGGCAGACGTGCAACTCATTTTTGATGCGGACTTAAATCCCATGTTGAAGATGATGGCAGAGCGTCCGCTCACTAATTTCCTGAACATGCTTGTCAATAAGCTCAAGGAATTGCAATAACACTTGGGCATTACCCAAAGATGTATTTAATTGCTTTCATGTCGAAGTGCTCGGTATGACCCTCTTCGTTTTGCACCATGAGCCGTCCTTGTGCATTTACTCCCATCACCATGCCTTTGAACTTGCGTGAGTCCGTTTCAAACCATTCCCATTTTCCATGACGAAGCAAGTGTTTATGATAGTCTTCTCGAAGTTGCTGAAACTCGCCTCGCCGCAATTGAAGATAGCGATGCTCCAGCGCATTGCAAAGTCTGTTAAAAACATCCATCAGGTCGTAGTTGATGGATGTGATATTTTTGAAAGACGCTGGATTCAAAAGTTCATTGGAAAATATTTCCTGATTGACATTGACACCAATGCCGATGATGGCTTGACGAATCTGATAATCGTAAATTGAATTCTCTATCAACACCCCGCCCAGTTTACGATTTTCATAATAGAGATCGTTGGGCCACTTCAATTTGACACCTTCGCCAAGGTATTCCGTAGCAAAATCCGCTAAGGCGACGGCTACGCCCATGTTTAGCAGAAAAACATTTTGAATGTTTAAGAACGTCGGATAAAAGACAAAGGTGACCAACAGGTTTTGTCCCCTGTCACTTTGCCATTGATTCCCTGCCTGGCCACGTCCATGAGTCTGAAACTCCGCAACGACAGCTGCCCCTTCAGTAAGCCGCTCACTCCGTTGCATTTCAGAAAGGTAGGAATTGGTGGACGGGACCTCCCGAAGATGGATCTTCTGCCTTCCTGTAAATAAAGTGGTTAGCTGATTTGCCATAGAATCCGGAAGAGGTTTTTTTTACCCATTAATTTCATGGCGGAAATTTCCGTATATTCGTTTGAACTAACAATCCAAAACAGCAATTGCTGTATTTTATTCTGAATGACGCCTAAAACCAAGGTTACAAAACCAAAAGCCCCCAAGAAAGCGGTAAAAAAAGTCGACCTGTCTGCCCAATTAAAAGATTCCATTGTGGATGGGATGCAGGAGAAAAAAGCCAAAGACATCGTGACCATTGACCTACGGACAGTCAAGAATTCCGTAGCCGACTTCTTTGTCATCTGCCATGCCGACTCAAGCACACAAATCGATGCCATTGCCCGTTCCATCGAAGAGATCGTCTACAAACAACAAAAAGAAGATCCGCTACACGTCGAAGGCCGCTCCAACGCCGAATGGATCCTTGTGGACTACAGTTCTGTCGTAGCCCACATCTTTCTCCATGAAAAACGCGACTTCTACGGCCTGGAAAGGCTATGGGCCGACGCTGAAATAGAGCGTATCGCCAGTAACTATTAATACCTAACTTTGTTTATCAGACGACTTGTCAGTGTGCGCCCTACTGGCACCATAATTGACATTTTTTCAAAGAAATCTAAGGAACTTATCCATGAGTGAGGAGACTAAAAAAGATCCACGCAACGAGTCGCCGAAAGGCTCCGGAAGGAAGAATTTTCCCAACGCACCTCGTTTTAAATTCAATTTTTACTGGCTATATGGTATTTTAATTGTCGTACTGCTTATCACCCAGTTCTTCTCCTGGGGCGGTGGCGAACGAAAAACGACCATCGACAACTTCGAAAAGAACATGTTGATGACGCACGATGTAGACAAAATAGTTGTCACCAACGATGTGGCACACATTTACATCAAACGCGATAAGCTTAAGGAAGAAAAGTACAAAGATATTCGCTTAAAAACCTGGGGCGATGTCGAAAACCCTGGACCTCACTATTACTTGAATACTGGTCCCTCAGAAATTTTTTCTAAGAAAGTAGAAGAAGCTCAGAAAGATTTCTTGCCGGAAGAAAAAATATCCATCGACTACGAAGCCGACAACAGTTCCTTTTGGGACATATTTCTTTCATACCTATTACCCATTGGCTTCTTCGCACTGATATGGATTTTCATGATGCGGCGCATGGGCGGCGGTGGCGGCGGTAGCCAGGTCTTCAACATTGGAAAATCCAAAGCGCAATTATTCGACAAGGAGCTTCAGGTGAAGATTACATTTAATGATGTGGCAGGACTTGAAGAAGCGAAAGTCGAAGTAATGGAAATTGTAGACTTTCTGAAGAATCCCAAGAAATACACCTCGTTGGGCGGAAAAATCCCGCGTGGCGCATTGTTAGTCGGTCCTCCAGGTACTGGAAAAACCTTGTTGGCAAAGGCCATGGCTGGTGAAGCGCAGGTTCCTTTCTTCTCTCTCTCCGGATCTGACTTCGTAGAAATGTTCGTAGGTGTTGGCGCATCACGTGTTCGCGACCTTTTCCGTCAAGCCAAAGAGAAAGCACCTTGCATCATCTTCATTGATGAAGTTGATGCTATCGGCCGTGCACGAGGCAAATCGCCTTCTTTCAGCTCGAACGATGAGCGTGAAAGCACACTCAATCAACTCCTCACGGAGATGGACGGATTCGGCAGTAACTCTGGCGTTATCGTCATTGCAGCTACAAATCGCGCCGATATCCTGGACCGCGCTTTGTTGCGTCCAGGACGATTTGACCGTCAAATTTATGTAGAGTTACCGGATTTGAACGGGCGTAAATCCATTTTCAATGTACACTTGAAGCCACTTAAAATCAACGATACACTCGACATTGATTTCTTGGCTCGTCAGACACCCGGTTTCTCCGGAGCCGATATTGCCAACGTTTGTAACGAGGCCGCCTTGATTGCAGCGCGGAAGAATAAACTACTAATTGAAAAGCAAGATTTCCTGGACGCTATTGACCGAATCATTGGCGGATTAGAAAAGAAAAACAAAATCATTACGCCGCAGGAGAAAGAAGTAATTGCTTTTCATGAAGCAGGACACGCCGCTGTTAGTTGGTTATTAGAACATGCTCATCCGTTGGTGAAAGTTACCATCGTACCTCGTGGAAATTCCTTAGGAGCCGCCTGGTATTTACCGGATGAACGTCAGATCACCACGCGAGACCAATTGCTGGACGAAATCTGTGCAGCCTTGGGAGGCCGCGCTGCTGAATTCGTTGTCTTTGGAAAAATCTCTACCGGCGCCTTAAGCGACCTTGAAAAAATCACCAAGCAGGCGTATGCGATGGTTTCCATTTACGGATTGAACGATAAGATTGGCAACATTTCTTTCTACGACTCTTCCGGTCAGCAGGAATACACCTTTGGGAAGCCATACAGTGAACAAACGGCTCAAATCATCGATCAGGAAGTCAAAAAGCTGATTGACGAATCATATGTTCGTACCACGGAACTACTTCGAAACAATAAGGAGCGATTAACACGCCTTGCCAATCGCTTACTGGAGAAAGAAGTCATCTTCAAAGAAGACCTTGAGCAAATTTTCGGCAAACGCCAGTGGGCGGATCGCGAATTCCCTCCGCTACCTCCAGTACAGGCATTACCTGCCGCCAATGAAAATGGCGCCATCGTCGAAACTACTACGGAGCCGACACCAGATACTACTCCATCCAACAACTAATTCAAAGGGCCGGGCAACCGGCCCTTTTTCATGTTTAACTGCCATCAAATAA